>CALHRQ010000050.1 GCA_938038175.1 uncultured Granulosicoccaceae bacterium
CTGGTTCCAGCCACAGGTGCGTTTTACCGCCAAAACCGCCGCCTATTTCAGATGCTGTTACACGAAGTTTGGAAACATCCATGCCTAATAAATGCGCACACTGCTGTCGAAAAACAAAATGGCCTTGTGTGCAAACCCATAACTCACCACTACCATCCGGGCTAATGCTGGCTACGCAGGCATGTGGTTCGATATAGCCCTGGTGTGTTTGTTCTGTACGAAAGTTTCGTTCAATAATATGGTCGGCTTGTTTAAAGCCTTTTTTCACTTTACCGTGACCAAACTCGCTGACTTTTGCAATGTTTGATGGCTTATCCGGTTTAGGCTTAACACCTTTTGTAAAACACTCCTTGCGTAATACAGGTGCTTTGGGCGCTACCGCGGCATCGACATCCGTTACATGTTTAAGAAGTTTGTAATCCACCTCGATGAGCTTTAACGCAGCTTTAGCTGTCTTTATATCTATTGCAGCCACCGCCGCAACCGCATGGCCGTCATAAAATGCTTTTTTGCGCGCCATGCAGTTTTCCAGAATACCCTGCAAATCCTCATCGACATCTTTGAGATCGGGTAGATCTTTAGATGTCACAACGGCTTTGACACCGGGTAGCGCTTCTGCTTTGCTGGTGTCGATTTTTTTGATGATGGCGTGTGGGTGAGGGCTTCGCAAAATCAGGCCAATAAGCTGACCGGGCATGTCGAAGTCGGCACCGTAACGAGCACGGCCAGTCACTTTGTCAACACCATCAGGACGAGTGGGGCGGCTACCTACAGCTGTGAACGTTCTGTTTCCCAATTTCACTTCTTTGTTCATTTTGCAGCTCCATTCATCGTTTTAGCCGCATCCTGTACAGCTTTGACGATCTTGTCGTAACCTGTACAGCGACACAGGTTGCCAGCCAGTGCATAGCGAATTTCTTCTTCACTGGGGTTTGGATTTTTCTCCAGTAGTGCATCCGCTGCTATTAAAAATCCGGGTGTGCAAATACCGCACTGTAATGCGGCATGTTCGAGGAATTTCTGTTGTAGAGGATGTAGCTTTGCACCGTCACTCATACCTTCGACGGTTTCTACTGTGCGCCCCTGTGCTTCAGCGCCAAGCACCAGACATGAGCACACTAATGTGCCGTCGAGCTTGATGCTACAGGCACCACAGTCGCCTGTGCCACAGCCTTCCTTGACACCTTTAAGCCCCAAACGATTACGTAAAACATCCATCAGCGTTTCGTCTGCTTCACAGACAAATTCAGCTTTATCTCCGTTGATGGTCGATTCGACTAGTAAGGCCATTATTTGATACCTCCTGCGCGTGTGTACGCAAGTGTTGCTGCGCGTCTGCCAAGCACCTTGGAAACTTTGACTCGAAAATCGATGGTGCCACGTTTGTCATTGATTGGATTGCATGCTTCAGCACAGGCAGCTTCCAGCCTGTCAAGTGCGTCTTCATCGAGCGTGCTGCCAATAATGGCTTTACCTGCCGCCTTGACACGAAGTGCTGTCGCCGCAACAGCGCCAAGTGCTACGTCTGCCTCTTCAATGACACCTTTTTTACCGAGTTTAAGATTAACGGCTGCACTTACAACAGCGATGTCCATTTCGGTTCGTGGTGTAAAACGCATATAGGCATCAGATGATTTTGCACGTCGCGGCGGCAATAAAACAGATTCAACTACTTCGCCTTTTTTAAGTGACGTTTTGCCCGGTGCCGTGGCGATTTTTTCGACAGGAACGCGACGTTCACCACGAGGACCCTGGACAATTGCCAATGCATTGGCAGCTATGAGTGCTGGTACGCTATCGGCTGCAGGGGAAGCGTTGCACATATTGCCGACAATAGTACAGCGGCCCTGAATCTGGTCCGAACCGATCAGATTCGCCGCTTCTACAACGCCTGGCCAGGCTTTTTTCAATGCGGCATGTTCACCCAATTTACCGCAGGACACAGCAGCGCCGATCAGAAAACCCTCGGCTGTCTTTTTGATCACGTTCATGGATTTGATGTGCTTAATGTCAACGATGACATCGGGTTCGATGTAACCCCCTTTCATGCGCACCAGAAGGTCAGATCCCCCTGCAAGAACATGTACTCGCCCTTTGGATTTGGCGAGCAAGGTGACGGCTTCTTGAGTCGTTTGCGGGCTTTCAAAAATCAATGGATTACCTCTCAGTGATTGCCTGTCTAATCAATCGCAACAGTGTGTACTTATTGCTTATCATACTCAATTATCAGTGTAAATTTTTACATATTATTTTAGGGGTTATTCGTGCTTGCAATGCATCGTTTGGAGGCGTTTTGTGGATAGTTCTGAGTTGACGGGAGCAAAGGCAGTCTATCTTGGCTAATTGATGCGTACCCATTAAAATGAGTAAGACACTATGGCCAGCACCTACAGGTACAATAGGCATTTCCAGCCACGATGAACAGGAGTCAGGCATTGCGTAACTCGGCCAGTAAAAAGACTTACGAAGAGCTGCGTAGTTTTCAGTGGTTTGGTAGGCCAGACTTGCGCTCATTCGGGCATCGCTCCAGGGCGATGCAAATAGGCCATGATCCTGAAGACTGGAAGGGCAAACCTGTTATTGGCATCCTTAACACCTGGTCAGAGATTAATCAATGCCATTCGCATTTTAAGGATCGTGTCGACTGGATTAAAAAAGGCATCATTCAATCAGGCGGCTTTCCGATTGAATTACCTGTGATGACATTGTCGGAACAGTTTTTAAAACCTTCAGCCATGTTGCATCGAAATCTTCTGGCCATGGAATGTGAAGAAGTCATTCGTAGTTATCCTGTTGATGGTGTCGTGCTCATGGGCGGTTGTGATAAAACCACGCCTGCCTTAACAATGGGCGCTTTTAGTATGGATTTACCAAGTATTTATTTTCCAGCTGGTCCGATGCTGCGCGGTAACTGGAAAGGAAAGTATCTGGGCAGTGGATCAGATAGCTGGAAGTACTGGGATGAGTTGCGGGCCGGTAACATTACAGAAGAAGATTGGAGCGAAGTAGAAGAGGGCATTGCACGATCCCATGGCCATTGCATGACAATGGGTACGGCCAGTACTATGACATCAATTGCAGAGGCGATAGGTATGACTTTGCCGGGAGCAGCTTCAATACCAGCACCGGATTCAAACCACACTCGCATGGCAACCCATACCGGCCGACGCATAGTCGATATGGTTTGGCAAGATCATAAACCTTCAACATTTTTAACCCGTGCATCGTTTGAAAACGGTATTGCGGCTGCCATGGCGATGGGTTGCTCAACCAATGCAATCATTCATGTAGTTGCTATGGGAAGGCGTGCAGGTTTTGATATCAGCCTTGATGATTTTGATCGTATTGGAAGACTGGTGCCGGTGATTGCCAATGTGCGGCCAAACGGCGATACCTTCCTTATGGAAGACTTCTATTACGCAGGTGGTCTTCGTGCCATGTTAAAAAATATTGAAAACCACCTGGATCTTGATTGTGTCACTGTCAACGGTGAAACGATAGGTGAGAATATCAAAACGGCGCGTGTATACAACGATGACGTCATACGCGACACCAGTAACCCAATCTATCCTTCCGGCGCATTGGTCGTACTTAGAGGCAATCTGTCACCCGACGGCTGCGTAATGAAAGTATCTGCAATGGAGGATCGTTTCCTGAAACACAGTGGTCCTGCGCTAGTCTTTGATAGTTACCCTGATATGAAAGCGGCTATTGATGATGAAAACATTAATGCAACTGCAGATACTGTTATGATCCTGCGCAATGCAGGCCCCAATGGGGGGCCTGGTATGCCCGAATGGGGAATGCTACCGATTCCCAAAAAGCTGGTTAAACAGGGAGTAAGGGATATGCTTCGAATGTCGGATGCTCGAATGAGTGGTACCAGCTACGGGGCTTGTGTGTTGCACATTGCCCCAGAGTCTTTTATTGGTGGCAATCTTGCGCTTGTACAGACGGGAGACACTATCTCCTTGGATGTGGATGCCAGACTTTTACAAGTAGATATTAGCGATGAAGAAATGGCTACGAGGCGTGCTGCATTAGTACCGGAAGCACCTCGTTACGAACGTGGTTTCGGACATATGTTTGCAAAGCATGTGAGTCAGGCGCCAGAGGGATGTGATTTTGATTTTCTGCAAACTGACTTTGGTGCCGCAGTGCCTGAGCCACCGATATATTGATAGGGTGTTTGGTTCTACTGAAATGTAAGGAACAACTGTGTGGTTTTGCAGAACTTGATTCTATAAAAGCCTATTACGATAAGGTCGCAGAAAATGGCTGTTTCGGTGATTTTGAAGAAAATTTTTGGAGGCTGTAAATTAGTTATGCTCCGCTATTTAGCCCTCTTTGCAAATTAGTTCTTCTTGGTAATTTAGTTGACGACACTCTAAATCGTAATCTTATTAATATCGTAATCTTGTTAATAAGGTATATCGCCAGTGCTTGAGGGGCCTGGATTTCGAATTCTGTTTAGCGCATTTCGATCTCAGACACGTCAATAAAACCATCTGACTGCCGGTTCCAGAATTTAGAGTAAAGCGTATCACCCGCAAGCAGGTTTCTATGTGTGCCTTCTTCAACAATAGCGCCATCATCCATCACCACAATTCTGTCCATTCTGGCAATCGTGGACAATCTGTGCGCGATTGCGATAACCGTTTTATTCTCCATGACGGTATCTAGAGCCAATTGGATTTCTGCTTCAACCTCACTATCCAATGCACTGGTAGCTTCATCAAGAATCAAAATTGGTGCACCTTTTAAAATCACACGTGACAGCGCGATGCGTTGGCGTTGCCCGCCAGACAACTTGATACCACGTTCTCCAACATGAGCGTCATAAGCTGTACGCCCCTGTGAATCAACCAGCTGTGAAATGAATTCATGCGCTCTGGCTTCACGTGCTGCGCGTTCAATTTGCTGGTTTGTTAGATCCTCACGACCCAGTGCGATATTCTCTCTCACTGAACGATTTAATAAAGATGCCTGCTGACTAACCATGCCAATAGCGGCGCGCAAGCTGTCTTGCTCCACATCCCGGATGTTTTGACCATCAATGGTGATTGTTCCATGCTCTGCTTCGTGAAAGCGTAAAATCAGATTAACAAGTGTCGATTTCCCTGCACCTGATCTGCCAACAATGGCGATCTTCTCACCCGGTTTTATGGTGAGTGAAAAGTCATTTAACCCGCCAGTGCTCATGCCATAGTGGTGAGTGACATTACCTATTTCGATCTTGCCACCAGACACAACTAAATCTGGTGCATCTGCAGTGACGGGTATAGACAGCGGCTGCGCTATGGTTTTCAATGCCTCACGCAAACTACCCACTCGAAGGAAGGTCCACCACAGTGCATCAAAAATCCATTCAGCCATAGTAGTGATGCGTAAAGTCAGCGCAACAGCAGCTCCGACCAAACCAATGGTTGCTGCACCAGCGGTCCAAAGCCAGATTCCATAGCCAACAAAGCCGACCATCACAATCCCTTCAAGAATCGACAATAAGGTCCTTAATGACACACCGATCTGCCTGGTGCGAAACAGCGCAAGCCGCGTATTTTCCAAACCGACTTTATGATCATTAACCATAAGGCCGCGGTCGGAAAAAAGCTTCATTGTATCGATATTGGAAAAACCGTCGACAACGACACCGGTTAGTGCCGACTTGGCACTTTGGAAATTCTGCTGTGCTTTGACCATTCGCGGTATAAATAAGATCATCATGCCGATGTAAAGAAGGAGCCATAGCAAAAGCGGTATTGCCAACCGGGTATCCGTTCCAGACATCAAAACGACAATGCCGACCATATAAACAAGCCCATAAGCAAGCGTATTGATTAATTGATAAACAATGTCGGCAGCATGGTTACCAATATCAACTAGCCTGATGGCTGTTCGCCCGGTTAGATCCTCCTGAAACCACCCCACAGATTGTTTGGATAAGTGGTTATGCGCCCGCCAGCGGATAAGTGTAGCTGCGTTACATTGGAATCCAATATCATTAACTGCATGACGGCATAATTGCGAAAGTGGTCTGAGTAACAACAGCATAACGGCAGCAAAAATGAGCTCGATATTGTGTTGATCCCAAAGCTCGCCCGGTGAGGATTCACTTAGCGTGTCAATTAGCTCACCAGCAAAACTGATCATCCAGACTTCGATGCTTGCCGCAATAATGGTGAACAGCAGGCTCAGTACCAGAATACCCTTAAGGGGGGCAAGATGAGACCCAATATACTGCCAGGCGTGAGGCGAGGGTGGCGCGTCTGTAGAAGAATATGGCTTTACCAGATGCAGCGCTGCAGTGGTAAACCGATGATACAGTGACTTCAATTATCTACTTCCTGCGACGATACTTCCCTCTACTACAATTTTCATGACACTACTGTTGTGATGTCAACGAGACTTAAACAACTATCTAGCGACACTACGAATTGCGATAATGACTTCTCACCGTATGCATTTCTCTTTATATACATATATTTCGTCCTGTACACTAATATGCTTTCTTCTGCGACACATACTCTCTTCTATTGCTGTCGATGTAAAAAATAAGTTACCAGAAGAAATCTACATGCCCGACAGATCTCATTAAGGCTTCCATGTAGTAGTAGTCACCATAAGGCAACATATTGTTGGCTCGATCAAGCCCGACAAAAGCTGCTCCCTCTTTCAACAGTCCTTCTGAGCCATCCACAGATGTGATGTCGTGTTGACTCACCAGCCCATGCAATATTTTGTCTGCTATCTTTGTGTACTTTTCTGCTTCAGGATGACCTGCGTAGCAATGTGCAAGTGTGTACAAGCCAGAGGCTGTGATGGCTGCTGCCGATGTATCTTTATAGGGGTGTTGGTCTGCAGGTAAATCATAGTCCCAAACCAAAACGCCATCATCCGGTACTCTTTGCCCAACATAGTCCGCCATCTTGGCAGCAGTAGTACGGTAGTTACCCTTATTGCTTGCCAGATAGCACTGCGCCAAAGCATGGATTGCCCAAGACTGACCTCGGGACCAGCAGCTCTCGTCCGAATAGCCCTGATGCGTATAACCTTTAAGTGGTTTACCTGTACGCGGGTCAAACTCAAAACTGTGGTAAGAGCTGTAATCTTCCCTAATAAGATATTTGATGCAAGTGTCCAGATGCATATCAGCAATGTCTGCATAAGACGTTTGACCAGTCTCTTTTGTGGCCCAGTACAGCAGCGCCATACCTTGCATGCTATCTATATTGAGCGTACCGGTTTTACGGTGTGCAAACGTATCGACATCCCGTGGCTGCGGGTTCCAGCACATCACAAACGGCAGGGGTTGCCGCCAGCGAGCTGCTAGAAAGTCTGCTGCACGTAGGGCCATTTCACGGCATGTTTGGTTACCTGTAAGTTTGTAGTCTGCAACAAATGTCAGTGAGAATAGAAAGCCTAGATCGTGATCATGCCATGCAGGTGACTCAAGCACGCGTTTAAAATACTCGCGCCGCATCCTTGCACTGTTCTTAAAACGTTCTTCACCTGTTACAGAATAACCCAGCCATAGCTGCCCAGGCCAGAAGCTGGCAACCCATTCATCAGCTGTACAAAACGTGTACTTATAGGTTCCTGGTGCCGAGATACGTGGATTGCGTAAACCAAATACCGGAATTAATGAATCTACCTTTTTGATAACGCTGTTAAGTGCGGTTGTGAATTCATCACGATGAGAAGTAGGAGGCTGATAGAGATCCAGAAGTGCATACGAGATCTCGCCGTCTTTCTCTACACCTTTATTCATCTATTCAGCACCTCTTATCCTATGCCTTCGCAAGTTTTTGAATGTTGACTTTAAAAGTACGCTCTTGTGAATCAGTGAAATACAATCCACAGTCGTAGCCTTGATCATCTACAAAATTAAAAATGCGTCTCGGCGCTGCTATAGGATAGGGCACCAGCAACGAAGCAATTCGATGTCTTTTAGATGCATTGAATGTTGCACGTAAGTGGTAGTGATCCTCACACCCTTCAAGTTCAGCTGCGTCTACCTGAGGAAAGCCTTTAATTTGTTCAATCTCTGGCGTACCACTTTCCGACCAAACAAACTGGCCATAAAAGCCTGCCTTTTCACCCTGATAACGGAAAGACTTGCTGCTCAGTTCCATCGGTTTACTGGTATGCAATAGCCAATCAACGGTTGCAGCCTCAGATAAATCAACTGAATCAACAATTACAATATACTGTTTGTGCACAAGGTACATCTCGCGTTGCACACGCTCGACCTTATCATTGGTACAAGCGTAGGCTTCTGTAGCATCTGCGCACACGTATAGGTGGTCATCGTGATCTGTAGCTTTTATAATTTTCCCGGTAGAGCGTGCTGCCAATTGCTTGTCATTATCGGCATACTGACCTTCACCATTGATCAGTAGTGCATTTTTAGAACGGGTTTGACGACGCCAGTTTCGATGCATGCTGCTATTAAACGCAACATAGTGACCAGATTGGATGGCAAGGTCTTCGCCGAAGGCCGACATCACAAACGCATTTTGATCTCCATGGCTATGGCTGATTGATCCAAAGGGGCTGGACTTGATCATCAGCTGTATATGTTCATCCGGTTGATGCATATTGCTGTGCATCGCAACCCAACCCACACCTCTAAACCATCGAAGTCCATCGGTATTAGCCGGTACTTCAGCGGCCACTGAATCAAAGTCATGCTGGTACATCATGTCGTCAAAATTCAGATCCCACCAGCCATAGTTATAAAATGCCATGGCCGTGCCAGGATCGGCTTCAACAATTTGATCAAAGTACCATTGATATATTCCTTTTCCAGTAACACCGGCAAACTGACGCACGTTGTACGCTACTTTTAAACAGGGTAGATCGCCCATGGTGGAATCATCACCAAATGTGCAGCGTCTGGTGTTGGGTGCTTTGGTGTAGAAAGGAAAGTCAGCTGTTTTTCTTATAAAGGGTCTTTGATATAGATCTATATCCAAATAGTTACGCAGTAGATTCGCCGCATCAATAAGATAAGCAATACCTGTCATCCAGTAGTGAGGGCCTTCAGCCCAGCCGCCATCACTGTCACCCCAGGGAGAGTAAAGATTGGCCAGAAACTCAATTGAATAATCAAGCCATTCCCGAGCTTCAGGCTCTTCATCCAACATCGTAATACACGCTGGCACGATGACCGCCGATATTGATCTTACCGCGTGGCTGTCGTAGGGGAATAAGTGTATTTTTGCATTGTCTATTGCATGTTCTGCGACTTGCCTGGTACGAGCCAACAGTGCTTTACGCACCAATGTACGCTCGTCTTCTGAAAGTTCTTCATAGAGCCAGTCATAACCCCACGCAAGTGCGAGGGCTACACGATAGGCCCATTCATCGGTATAGGAACGAGACGTCGTCCCATCAGGATCCCACTTGCTGGCTGAGAGCAACCACGCTTTGGATTTATCCAACATGTTCTGATCTTGGAGTACTTGCCCAGCGACGGCCAAATGCCTTATCGCATAGAGTAACTCCTGACAATCAATATAAGTCTGTCTCCAGATTGGTGGTGTGCGCGTGTTATCGGGGTAGGGAGCAGGCTCGGCCATCACATCACGATCTAACCAGACGGTTACAGATTCTTGATAAAACTTCTGCCAGTTTGCATGGTTTTCATTTTTTTTTAGAGCCAGTCTGAATTGCCTGATGTCCTCTTGCTGCATCCAAAGGCGCGGATGATCACTGTTTATCTTTTTATAGCGACTCTCGCGTGACAGCAAAGGTGTCTCAGGTAAATCTGAATTAAGTTTGAATTCACGAGTATCACTCCACTCGCTGGCTACCGCATGCGTGTTTGGAGACCATTCTGCATACGCCCAGTAGTATGTCCCGGCAGCGAATGTTTCATCTGGTGTGAAAAAGTTGTAGTGAATGTCTTGGTAGTAGCTGGTTTTATCGTTGTCGAACTCATGGTCTTGTGATACCCGAAGTATGTATCTGGCATCATCATCAACCACAGGCAACCACGAAAATCTAGGGGGATTTTCAATGAGTTCAACATCACTTACTGGATGATACTGGACTGTCATTCGGCCAGCTGATGGCTGATCGAGAAATTTTTCTAATGGGTTTCTGACGTCCAACGCCATTGCCTTTGATCCTTAAAAAGCAGAGCAGTCCTAGGCCGCTCTTCCTTTGTCTAGTATGTAACACCCAGTCTTTAAAAGGTGCCAGGTGTAAAAAATGCGGACCGTTCATCGCGGTCCGCACGGTCGATAAACTTACTGACTATACTGCCGGGCGTAAGCTGAGTTCATCACGTCAATAACCTTGCTCAAACCCAGTTTATCCAGTTGTGCTGTGTAGTCATCCCATTCAGCTTCAACATCGCCGTTACCAAGCACCCACGATTGTTGGCGCTCAAGCATATAGTCACGGACTGATCCCCAGTGGCGATCATAAACTTTCTGCTCATCAGCGTTGAACGCGACACCTAAAAACTGATCGATCAGGTAGTCACCTTCGTCATACAGTTTGATGCCTTCTAACGCAAATTCGTTTGACCACTGGATTTCGTATCCGTAGTCCTGGAAGTAACCTCGGCCCTGAAGTTGTGAACCTACCTGATACAAAGAGCGATTAACCGGGCCTGCGTCCAGGAACTCCTGCTTGAAGATTGCTTTGCCATCGACCATGTCGTAATGCATGCCTTCTACGCCAAAGTTTGCCAAGCGGCGGCCTTCTTCGGTAAACCAGAAATCAAAGTATTTGATCGTTTCAACCGGATGTTTGTTAGTACCACCAATTGCCCAGCCATCTGGTTTGATAGGAATACGACGATGTTCCTCTACGCGTTTCCCACTGATTGACGCTGGCGGTGCCATAGCTTTGAATTCAAATCCATCGATTTCTGATGACAGGCGATTATAGCCAGAGGTGGAAGCAAACCAATCGTGTGTCGAACCACCGAGGTTTTCGCTAAGTAGGAAGTCACGAGCCGAGCTGCCGCGTGTAAATATTTCTGCATCAATCAGGCCTTCATCATACCAGCGCGCAAGATTCTTGATGCCTTCGCGATAGCCTTCGCCAGCATAGGGATGCTGTATTTTACCGTCTTGCACCATGAAATCATGGTACGTGTCAGAACCAGAAGAGCGACCATCCCATAATGTCACTAAACGGATCAACTCTGGCCATTGGCGAGCAAAATACGGTACTTCATCCGCTTCACCATTACCATTGGGATCTTGTGTCTTGAATGCACGTAATACTTTTTCATAGTCTTCGAAGGTTTCTGGCATATCAAGTCCAAGCTTGTTTAACCAGTCTGTACGGATCCAGAACGCTCTTCCATACTTGCCATCTGGCAAATAGGGGATGTAGTACATATTGCCATCAGCAGCAGAAACGGCTGATTTGATTTCAGGCTTTTCATCGAAGAATTTTTTCATGTTCGGCGCATGTTCTTCTATAAGATCGTTCAACGGCATGAAAGCACCTTCTGGCCCATACTGGTTAACGAAATCTTTAATACGACTTGACCCAACGATGTCCGGAATCTTGCCTGTAGCAAGCATCAGATTTAATGCTTCGGTTTTACCGGAATTTTCATCGTTGCGTATGTTAGCGCCAACAGTCACATCTTTAAGATGCACATTTGTCCATTCACGTGCCTGTTGTTCTACCGGCCAACTTTCCTCATAAACCGGGTAACGTGCATGGTTCATCTGAATAGTCAGCTCTAGCGGATCGCCTTCAACAATTTTCAAACTGTCATTAGCAATAGCAGGCATGGCGGTTACCATCCCAGCGGCTATGACGGTTGTTAGTAATAGTTTTTGCATAATCTCCTCTCTGTTGGTACTACGGGTTAGTTACTCTTTGACACCTCCGAGAAGGATTCCCTTCTCGAAATATTTTTGAATCCACGGATAAACCAGCAACACCGGGATGATTGAACAGACAATGATAGCGGCTGTAACCGTTTCTGCACTGTAGGCAGCCTCGAGTTGTGTGATAGCGAATTCGTCGTCATCACTTAGTGTTGCCAGGGTGTGACGTAAAAAAACCTGTAATGGTATTTTCTCCTGGCTTTGTAGCAACACCATAGCCCAAAAAAATCCGTTCCAGCGAGCCACGATACAAAACAATGTAATAGTGGCTATCGCAGGTTTCGATAAGGGAATAAACACTTTCCATAACACTTGAAAATCATTCGCACCATCCATACGCGCAGCCTCCTCAAAACTTTGTGGTATTGCCTCAAAGAAGTTTCGCAGCAGGATTATATTAAATGCATTGACTGCAAATGCCAGGATAATACCGAACATACTGTCCAGCAGGTTCAGATCGCGCATATTCAAATAAAAAGGAATAAGCCCAGCGTTGAACCACATCGTAAACGCTATAAACAGGTTGAAGAAACGTCGTCCTATAAGTTGCGGCCGCGATAGCGCATAAGCACCGGGAATGATGAACAAGAGGCTCATTACGGTACCACCAATAGTGTAAATAAAAGTGTTTCTATACGATATCCAGAAATCGCGTTGTACAAGAATGTATTTGTATGCTTCTACCGTGGCATCGATGGGTGTCATCACAACTTTTCCAGCTTGCGCAGCAAAGCCAGAACTAAAAGACACCGCGGCAATATAAATAAAGGGGTATAGCGTGGCTACAGTGAACATGCCGATTAAAATCGACACCACTATTGCAAAAAACTTGTCACCCCGAGAATACAGATTCCAGTTCATAATAAGGTTATCTCTACCATAATGATGTACGCGAATAGCGCCTTGCCAAAGTATTCGCTATCATCACTAGCACGAAAGCAACAACTGCATTAAATAATCCGGCAGCAGCGGCAAAGTCGTATTGCCCGTTTTGCAAGCCCTGGCGGAACACAAATGTATTAACCACATCGGCAGTGGAGTAGGTTGCAGGTTGATAAAGTAGAATAATCAATTCGAACGACACCTCCATGATGTTCCCGATCCGGATAATCAACATAATGATGATGGTAGGAAGGATGGATGGCAGTGTTATTCTCCACATCATCTGCCAGCGACTGGCTCCATCGACAACGGCACTCTCGTACAGTGATGGGCTAACACCTGCGATAGCGGCCAGAAATACGATTGAACCAAACCCAGCTTCCTGCCAAATACCAGTGCCGACAAAGATCGGACGAAACCATTCTGGCTTGGTCAGAAAGTAAATAGAATCGATGCCGAACCAACCAAGTATCGTATTGACAATTCCAACTGACGGGGAGAATGCAGTGATAACAATGCCGGCAATAATGACTGACGATATAAAGTGCGGCAGATAGACGATCGTTTGTGCAGTACGTTTATAAGTGGCGTGCAGTATTTCATTGAACATCAATGCCAGTATGATCGGTGCTGGAAACCCAAACAGCAAATTCAGCGCACTGATTTTAATGGTATTTGAGACTGCACGAATAAATTGATCATTGGAAAACAGTGCTTGAAAATGCTCCCATCCTACCCATGGGCTGTTGGCAACACCCCGAAATATCGAGTAATCCTTAAACGCTATCTGCAAGCCATACATGGGTTTGTACAAAAACACCATAAACCAGACGATTGTTGGCAACAGCATCAAGTAGATCTGCCAATGGTTGCGTACATGGTCTGCAAACCACTGCAAGCGTGACTTCAGAGAACGCTTTCTCTTTGCCACAGGAATATTCTGCGAGCGTTTATTTTCAGATCCCGATGTCATGAGGCTTGAGATGCTTTAATTGCCATACCACTTTTTGCATCAAACACTTTGACAAGAGCGGGCTGTGCATAAACTTGCGAGATTTGCGAAAGATAGCCGACATCACCATAGGTTTCAGCCTTGACAATCACCGGCTGGTCACCGCACTTGGCATGCAATAACGCCTCTGACCCAAGCGTTTCGACTAGATCGAGCGATATGGGTAAGGCGGATGCACCATCGACACTTTGTACAGACAGATGTTCTGGTCGAATGCCCAACACAACTGGTTTACCGGTTTCAATATCCAAGTTTTCAGGCAAGGTTATAGCTGCACCATTAACGTTTACCTGCAAGCCCATTGAGCCAGCGCTAACAATGCCATTGAGCTGATTCATTGGTGGCGAACCAAGAAATCCCGCCACAAAAGTATTGACAGGATTCATGAATAACTCCATCGGCGTACCGACCTGTTCAATGATGCCATCGTTCATAACAACGATTCGGTCCGCCAGTGTCATTGCCTCAACTTGATCGTGTGTAACATACACTGAGGTTACACCGAGCCGATTATGCAGGCGTTTGATTTCTGCTCGCATTTGAGTGCGAAGCTTGGCGTCAAGGTTCG
>CALHRQ010000051.1 GCA_938038175.1 uncultured Granulosicoccaceae bacterium
CTCGCTTACGTTTGTACCATCTGTTGTGCAATGTGCAAAATCAGGTAGCAGACCCAGCGCATCAAGCAATAATAATTCGAACTCACGTAACACAAGCTCTGGGGTTTCTGGGTTAGCTTCAAGCCGTGTCAGCGCCATGGCATAGTGCGCAAACAATTCTGGCATGCCCTGCTCTTTTGCAAGTAAGCGCATCACCAATTCGCTCAAGTAATATCCACAAGACAAAGCTTGATCAGCCAACGCAATAGCACGACCACTGTCTTCAATACCATTAAGTATGCGTAACTCGCGTTCACCAAACCAGGAAACCAGCAAAGGTCGAAACGGTTGATACAAAGTGCGTGTGCGGGATTTTGAACCGCGAGCACCACGGGCAAGGGTTGTTACAAGCCCAAATTCCAGGGTAAAAAAATCGACGATATAATCGTTGGTGCCATAATCACGATAGTGCAACAAATAAGCAGCTGTATGTGCGACTGAATCACTCATTTTTGGTTATCGAACTTTATTGCCTGGCATGTAAGCTAGTTATCGTAGCCAAGGCTACGAAGCGCCCTTTCATCGTCCGCCCAACCCGCTTTAACACGCACCCAGAGCTGCAAGTAAACCTTACAATCAAAAAGCTGTTCCATGGATTGACGGGCGCGGCTGCCCACCTGCTTTAAGCGATTGCCGCCTTTACCAATGATGATGCCTTTTTGCGAATTTTTTTCTACCCAAATAACCGCTCCGATACGCAGCAAAGCATCTGATTCTTCAAACTGCTCTATTTCCACCGTTAGAGCATAAGGTAATTCTGCTGAGAGAAAGCGAGTGAGTTGTTCACGTACGGCCTCTGAGGCCAGAAAGCGTGATGAGCGATCAGTCAGTTCGTCCTCATCGAATTGGAAAGCTGCTTCGGGTATCAAAGTGGCAAGCTCTGATTCCAACTGAGATACTCCATCACCAGTGCGTGCTGACACCAACAGCACTTCCTTTAATTGTGGGTGTGTCGGCAAGCTTGTTAAAAAAGGCAGTAGTTCGGATTTATCCTTTATGGTATCCACTTTATTAACCACAAGATAGAACGGGGTACCGGGCTTACAGGCCAATTCGAATGCACGTTGATCATCATCATTCCAGACCATAGCCTGCACTAGCAGCAGCACGGCATCGACGTCATGCATTGACGATGAAGCTGTGCGGTTAAGCACCTGATTAAGTGTGCGCTTGGCGTCAACATGGATGCCTGGCGTATCAACAAAAATAACCTGCAGATTGCCTGTAGTTTTAATACCCAGAATACTGTGGCGTGTGGTTTGAGGTTTGTGCGCCGTGATACTGAGTTTCTGGCCCACTAAATGATTCAACAATGTGGACTTGCCCACATTGGGTCGGCCAACGATTGATACGGTGCCGCAGTGTGTCTTCATGAGGATTTCTGAGTCGCAAGCCTGGAGTGCCTGAGCATAGTTTACTCGAACCAGTTTGCGAGAGCGCAATGACGCTATTTTAAACTTCGCCCATGCTGACTATGGTGCTGAGCTTTCCAGTGTTTTAATCGAATCTATTGCAATCTCAGCTGCCATTTGCTCGGCTTTTCGACGGCTACTCGCCTCTGCTGTGGTAACAAGATCATAGGCATTAACCACACACTGCACGGTGAAAGACAAACAATGCGCTTCGCCAGCAGTTTTGATGATATCGTAGTCGGGTCGAGAATGCCCTTTACCTTGTAATAGCTCTTGAAGCCGTGTTTTAGCATCTTTTAACGATGCAGCTGCTGGTAAGGAGCTAATACGCTGATCGAACAAGGCGAGTATAATGCTTTTAGCGGCTTCAAAACCGGATTCGACAAAAGCTGCACCCAGCACGGACTCAACAACATCGGCCAAAACAGAATCACGGTCAAAGCCACCACTTTTAAATTCACCGGACCCCATCAGCAGATACTCACCAAGCTGAATTTCACGAGCAATTTCTGCCAATGTAGTGCCTCGCACAAGGCTTGCGCGCAAACGACTCAGCGCACCTTCATCGAGCTCAGGATGGCGATGGAAAAGCGCTTCAGCGATGACAAAGTTAAGCAGGCCATCACCAAGGAATTCGAGTCTCTCATAGTTGGAAGCGCCGCGAGAGCGATGTGAGAGCGCTACTGTGAGCAGTGCTTCATCGGAGAACTGATAGTTAATGCGTTTGTAAAGGCGGGAATAATCACTCACGTGAAAGCCTCACACGAAACAGCACGTGTACGAGCACACGAAACAGCACGTGTACGAGCACAGAAAACTAAACGTCTACCAACAAGCTGAAAAACCGGTGTACAAGCAGAGGATACAACAAACGCACAAGCATAACTAAACCAGAGCACAAGCCCTGGTTTAGTTATTTTGAACTTAACGTTATGGAGTGCCAGCCTCTTTATCGAACGCTGTGACAACATCAATATTGCTGAACAGGTTTGTACGTTTCTCATAGTTTACCTGAACTTTGTAGCCACGGCTTCCGTCCTTGGTCAGCTGTATTGTCTCTTTGGATTTTAGGTCCCAAAGATTGTTTGTGCGATACGCCTGATCGATGTAGCCGTATATTTTAGACTTGTTAGAGCGCATCAGGTCTTTGTTATTTGCCACATCATCAGCGATTTTAGAGACTGTCATATACTCAAAGTAGTTAGGTACAACTTTAAATGCAACAATCCCCAAAAATACAAACACACCGACGATAAAAAACACGCCAAGGAATGACATGCCTTTTTGCTTTGAACGCAAGGCTGAACGTCCATGCCAGCTTTGTTGTATCGCAGTGTTCTGCTTTGCAGTATTAGCAAGGTTCATTTGATTCTCTCTCCCAAACGGCTCCACAAGATGCGATTATTCCAATGCATCCAGATATAGTTAGCTCTGCCAACCAGATTAGCCTCAGGGACAAAACCCCATGAGCGGGAGTCGTTACTGTTATCACGATTATCCCCGACCATGAAATAATGCCCATCAGGCACCGTCCAACTACGGTCCCCAGAGGGTCTGTTGTCATAGACCAAGATGTCGTGCTCGACATCGCCAAGCCGCTCGACGCGTCGCACTACACCAGGAATAATATCGTCCGTTCCGGGAGATACATGAGGCTTTTCACCACTAATAGGGATCTGTTCACCGTTCACATAAAGCGTTTTTTGCTTGTATTCGATACTATCGCCAGGCATACCCACAACCCGCTTAATGTAGTCTAGCTTGGGGTTACGTGGAAAACGGAATACCGCCACGTCACCGCGCTCTGGTGAGCCAGTATCGAGAATTTTGGTGTGGATAACCGGCAACCGGACCCCGTAACTGAATTTATTCACCAGAATGAAGTCGCCAACGAGCAGTGTCGGGATCATTGAACCGCTGGGAATGCGAAAGGGTTCAAACAGGAACGATCGCAGCACCAAGACAATAAACAGCACGGGAAAAAATGAACGAGCATATTCAATGATAATGGGCTGAGAATCAGGCTTGGAGCGCAAAAAAAGCACATCCAGTAACCATATCAGCCCAGTGACGGCAGTGGCTATGACAAGAATAAGTGGAAAATTCATAATGAGTACCCAGTCCCTGCTGCTTCCATCATTTTCTGTCTACCTGTAATACCGCCAGGAACGCTTCCTGCGGAATTTCTACACTACCAACCTGTTTCATTCGGCGCTTTCCGGCCTTCTGCTTTTCAAGTAGTTTTCGCTTACGCGTGATATCACCGCCGTAGCATTTTGCGGTAACATTTTTTCGCAGCGCTTTAATCGTGCTGCGAGCAATAATATTGGATCCGATGGCAGCCTGCACCGCCACATCAAACATTTGCCGCGGGATAATTTCTTTCATTTTTTCGGCAAGCTCTCGACCACGACTTTGAGAACGATCTCGGTGGATAATGCTGGCGAGCGCATCCACTTTATCGCCATTGATCAGGATGTCTACCTTGACAAGGTTAGCTGCCTGAAAACGTTTAAACTCATAGTCAAAAGAAGCATAGCCTTTACTGACTGACTTAAGCCTGTCAAAAAAGTCCAGTACAACCTCACTGAGTGGTAATTCATAAGACATGGACACTTGTCTGCCAAGGTACTGCATATTGATTTGCACACCGCGTTTTTCTACACAGAGTTTAATAACATCACCCACATAATCCTGTGGTAATAGAATGTTGGCCAGTATAATGGGCTCACGAATCTCTGCAATGTTATTCACCTCTGGCAGACCAGACGGATTATGTATATAAGTGATTTCACCTTTAGTACCTTCAATCTCATAGACCACTGTAGGTGCAGTGGTGATCAGGTCAAGGTTGTATTCACGTTCAAGCCGCTCTTGCACAATTTCCATGTGCAGCATGCCCAAAAACCCACAGCGAAATCCAAAACCTAAAGCGGTAGATGTTTCCGGTTCGAAATGCAAAGCTGCATCGTTTAAACGCAATTTTTGCAGCGCTTCGCGAAACGCTTCGTAATCATCAGCATCCACCGGATACATACCGGCAAACACCCGCGGCTGGACTGCCTTAAAGCCAGGCAAAGGATCAGCAGCAGGGTTACTGGCCAGGGTGATCGTGTCACCAACTCGTGCTGCTTCAATTTCCTTGATTCCCGCAATAATGAAACCCACTTCACCTGCCGCAAGTGCATCAAGTGGCTTACGCTTAGGCGTGAACACCCCAACCGTATCCGCCTGAAATGTTCTGCCTGTTGACATAATCTGAATTTTGGAGCGACGCGGTATGCGGCCTTCCACCATACGCACAAGGGTGATAACACCCACAAAATTATCGAACCATGAATCAATGATCAGCGCTTTGGCCGGCGCATCCACATCACCCTCTGGCGCTGGAATGCGGGTCACAATCTGTTCAAGTACATCCTTGACACCAAGGCCAGTTTTTGCACTGACGTGGATAGCATCGTGGGCATCGAGCCCAATGACTTCCTCTATTTCGTCCACAACACGATCAACATCAGCAGCCGGCAAGTCAATTTTGTTGAGCACTGGTAAGACTTCAAGATCCTGATCAATTGCGGTATAGCAGTTGGCGACACTTTGTGCCTCAACCCCTTGAGATGCATCTACCACCAAAAGCGCGCCCTCACAGGCCGACAGTGAGCGTGAAACTTCGTAGGAAAAATCCACATGACCGGGAGTATCAATGAAATTGAGATGGTAGACCTCACCACTCTCTGCGGTGTAGTCGAGCGACACGGCCTGCGCTTTGATAGTAATGCCACGCTCTTGCTCGATGTCCATGGAGTCAAGCACTTGCTCTGACATTTCACGGTCAGATAGGCCACCACAAACCTGAATAAATCGATCGGCAAGCGTCGATTTACCATGATCTATATGGGCAATAATTGAAAAATTTCGGATGTTTTGCTGCATTAGCTAATTGTGACAACCGCGCCCAATCCGGACGCAACCTGAGTAAATTGAGGGATCTGCAAATTTATTGGCAGTCGATACCAGTATTGTAGCCTGCCAAAGCCGCGGACACGGCATCAAGATCAAGAAAGTGGTGACAAACTGGCTTGCCGGCACACTCAAGTACTGGCACAAGCTCGTTAAATCGCGTTATTAGCGCTTTATCTGTGTCGATATCGATCAATTCGAGCTGATAACTGTTTTCCGGCAGCAGCTCAGATAACAGCTGCTGCATGTCCTCGCAAAGATGACAGCCTTGGCGTATATACAGCGTTAGTGGCACATTATTCAATTTTTAAAGCCAGAAACATTGGGCCATCCACACGTTGTACCAGAATATCCACTGATTTACTGTCCGAGATCTCACCCATGACCTTATTAAAGTCGGCAACCGAGTCAATCGGCTTGTTATCCACCATCAGCAATGCATCACCTGGCTCAACACCTGCTATGGCCGCAGGCCCGTCAGCGACCACTGAGCTGACCACAACGCCACCTTTATCGATACCTAGCTCAGCACGCGTCGACGAATCCAGTGCCTCAACCTCCATCTTCATAACATTGCGGGGTATAGCATTACTAAAATTCCCACCGGTTCGCGCCAGTGCTTCTTGCGAAGGCAGCTCACCAATATTGACGGTCAGTTCAATTTCTCGCCCTTCTCGAATAACACGCACTCTGGCATCCGTATTGACCGGCACACGCCCAACCAGTGGTGGCAAAGATGATTGCCGCTGAACGGGCTTGCCGTCAAAGTGTGTGATCACATCTCGCACCTGCAATTTTGATCGAGAGGCGGGTCCATTTTCGACAATTCGGGTTACCAAAGCACCAGTGGCGATTTCCATACCTAATGATTCTGCCAGATCCATTGTGACTTCTTGTATATGCACACCCAGCCAACCCCGACTGACACGCCCCTTGTTTTGAAGTTGCCTGGAAACATCCATAGCAAGCTCTATTGGGATAGCGAAAGACAGACCCATAAAACTGCCCGTGCGCGAGTAGATCTGGCTATTGATACCAATGACCTCACCGCGCAGATTAAACAGTGGCCCACCTGAGTTACCAGGATTTATAGCTACATCTGTCTGGATAAATGGCACATAACTTTCGTTTGGTAGTGCACGTCCAATCGCACTGACAATACCTGCAGTAACTGAGAAATCAAAACCGAACGGTGAGCCAATTGCCAATACCCACTCACCAACATCAAGTGCATCACTGTTGCCGATGGAGACAGTCGGCAAATCAGTCGCATTCACTTTCAACAAAGCAACATCAGAGCGCGGATCTGTTCCAACGACTCTGGCAATGAGTTCTCGTCGGTCGTGCAAGCGCACTAACACTGTATCTGCACCTTCGACAACGTGGTTGTTCGTCATGACAAAACCATCGGAGGAAATGATAAAGCCCGAACCCAAACCGTTACCTTCAAACGGTGAACGCGGCGCTTCTCGGCGACGTTCAAATTCCTGAATGCGTTCGTCTAGCTCCCTATCCTGAAGTCGTGGCCCTCCGGAGCGAGAAGCGACATTCTGACGAGTGCTAATGTTGACCACAGCCATATGGTTTTTCTTTACCAGATCGGTAAAAACCGGTAACCCACTTTGAGCGGCAGCGATAGAAGGGCCAAGCAGCGCTGCCATCATAATAAGCAAGAAATAAATGCGTTTTCTCATCGACATATCTCCACAATCAACATATCTCTACAATCAACATATTTCTACAATCAACATATTTCTACAAACAACATATCTCTACAAACTAAACTGACTAAAAGTGATTTGGCACATTATTCTGCCGATACGATTATCGCTTTGAGCAATTCTGAACTACGTTGCTTTGTGCCTTTACTTTGAACAAGGTCCTTTTGCACACGCCTCCAGGCAATCAATCCGCAACTACAGCCAAGCAAAAAACCACCAACCGAGAGAATATTAGCAAACTGCTCACCACCAAAATACATGCCGACCAAATAACCTGCAATCGCACCTAGCACCATTAATAGTGTAGGTGCACAATAAGCAAAAAACACCAGGCGTAACCAGCCATCAAATGGTTCAGGAATTTGCACTGAGACGCGCTGGCCATACTCAAGAGAAGGTGTTCTTCGGCATTCGACAGTAATCGGAGTGGATTTGAGAGGGACAATTTCAAGGCCGCAGGAGCGACGTCTTGAACACTCACCACAACTGACCAGGGGGTCAAGATCGACCTGCACGAGACTAACATCCAATCGGCTTACAACGCCGCTTCGTCTCACTCGACTAGAAAAACAGCTTTGGCAATAGACTCAACGGTTCTGGCTGGCACTTCACCAACAACCGTAACCAAGGCGCTGTCTATTCCGTGCGTGTAGGCGTTCATTCCACCCATTGAGGCGGCTCCTTCGGATTCCGAGGAAGCCTTGTACTCTACATAGACTGATATTGAAGCCATACCATCCGACAGTAACAGATGGCTTACTGGTGCATCATCAATCTGCATTGGCTGATAGGACTCTGAAACGACAGTGTAGCCTGTTGGCAGCGAAGAAAAATCGACACGCTGCTTTTCGAGCACCGGTTTTTTGAACTGCTTTTCTTGACGAATTGCCACTTCCTGCACGTTCAACGGCAGGTCAAAGCGTGAAAGCGCAATCTCATCTGGAAAACTGATATCTGTGAACATCATTTGCTCTATCGCGTTGCCGTCCTGATCATATAGCGATGAGCGCAGCAGCATGTGTGTTTGCGTGTCTACCCAAAACCGATAACCATAGCGATCCTGATCCTTCGGTCTGATGTCGATGACGTGGGTATCACGTCCGGCTACCCTGTCCGAACCCTGCAACTCCAGCGAGTACGCAATATTATCCGCAAGGGATGCATCAACCCTTGGAATGATCTCTCTGTTTTTCGAATCACTAACGATAACAGCATCGGTACCAGGCCAGATGCAAGTCACAAGCGAGCTGTTCCGATAGATTTCTCTTGCTTCACCCGTAAGAGAAATCATTCGCTCATGCTCGCCCTCATGATCGCTGCTGTGTAGCACTTTCATGGCTTCGAGATGACCGTTTTGCGAATGCACAAAACTCCCCTCGTAATTCATGGATTGCAATGTAGCCGACATACTTTTGATAAGCTCATTGGGAGACAGGGCCTTTTCGGCGTGAGCTGTTGCAGAAACCAGCACTGCCAACAGGATTCCTGCCAATTTAAGATGCGTTGACATGACTATTGTCTACTGATCTGCTGAACTTAAAATAGATGCAAATGAAACAGGCATTATGTATTGGGCTCGTTGTTTAGAAAACTACGTGTTAAGAGTTTGTCTATTAATAACGCTACTCTAATTTCTATTGTGGCGATTGTGCTGGCGCAGTTTCTTGTGGAGCAGCATCATAGCCGACAAGCCGCGAGTAAGGAATCATACCCATGCGACTGGCTGTTGGCGAGTTTTCAATATGCTGTGACAAAAACATGTTTAAGCGTTCTTCTGCTTCACGATTACGCTTGGCATCAGGTGTTACCCAATAAGTCCCTTTATTAGATACTAGCTCAACCTGTGGAAGTGAAGCGTCAGGGATAAGGATAGACGAATCTGCACCAACACCCGCAACCGTCTGATTAGCAGGACCGTTGCCCGGTGCACCTTGGTAAACATTTAAACCAACAACGGTTGCCAGTGCCATACAAGCTGCAATGGCCGCACCGGTATACCAGGTTCTTTTATCACCACGCTGAGATACAGCAGCGTTATCATCAAGTTGTGCATCGCTGCCTTGAGTGTCACTTATTCCAGATTCGGATACCGATGCCGACTGATGACGCTGACCAATAGAGGCAACGTTAGTAAACGCAGGCTCATCATCGATTGCCGCACTGATACGGGCGCTTAAAGAACGGTCTATATTGAGCTCTTCGTTGCGGATTACGTCACGAATCAGATGGTAGCGAGACCAGGTTTCTCTTAATGCGTCATCGTCGTACACATCTCTGACGCTATCTGCCGGATCGAGATCTTGCCATTCGCCGTCCATCAGCCGAGACAACATTTCTGTGTTTTTAGTGATGCTCATGTGTTTAAATCGCCTACGTTATTACCCTGAATAAGGGTTTCTTACCAGTATTACTAAGAGCAAAAAAGCTCAAGGGACAGTATTACTGACACTGTCATTGTGAGTTTGTTGCATGAAAATGTAAAATTGTTACGATGTTTTGCTTTACTCAACGTCGCTTTTCATCTAGAAGTGGCTCAAGATTGGTATCAATTGCTTCTCTAGCTCTGAAAATACGCGAACGAACCGTGCCAATCGGACATTCCATCGCGCTGGCAATCTCTTCGTATGAAAGGCCATCGAATTCTCGCAGTGTTATGGCCATTCGCAAATCTTCTGGCAATGCAGCTATTGAATTTTTAACGACATCCATTATCTGGTCGGTCAACATTTCACGATCGGGAGTTGCATACTCTCTCAGCGCGCTGCCACTTTCGAACTGCTCTGCCTCTGTCGCATCGACCCCGGTGTCGCTGATTTTTCGGCTCATGGTAACCAGGTGGTTTTTGGCAGTATTAATAGCGATGCGATACAACCAGGTGTAAAAAGCGCTGTCACCACGAAAATTCTTTAAACCGCGATAGGCCTTAATAAACGCTTCTTGGGTAACATCTTGCGATTCGTGAGCATCGTTTACGTATCGAGAAACAAGATGTCCTATCTTGTTCTGGTATTTCAGAACGAGTAGATCAAAGGCTTTCTTGTCGCCTCGCTGAACTCTTTGTACAAGCGCAAAATCTATGTCTTTCTCACTCAAAGGTTTGATCCCTTCTGAACCGGCGGCTTGCGGTTCTAAACGCAGCGCAGTCACAGGTACTGCAGGCCGTGCACTTGGTCGCAATGTTGAATTGGTTTGTATTTTTTTAGTCGCAGATCGAATCATACCAGTTACGCACCATTGTTCACGCAAAATTGCGGATACCCTTATTGACACTGGATAACGGTATAGTTCAACTTGCAGTAATACATTCTTGTAAGCAAATTGAGAAACACTTTATGGATCTGCCAATTATCATCAGCCCCGCTCAACTCAATTCTGTGAACGAATCAAACCTGAAAGTAGTGGATTTGAGAACCCTTGAGCATTATCAGCAAGGCCACGTGCCAGGCTCAGTTCACCTTGATGCAGCGTTACTCAATCGAACTGAAAAACCGGCCAGCGGCCTGTTGCCAGATGCAAAAGGAATGAGTGCGATTATTACATCCTTGAGGCTCAGTGATGCCGATCATATTGTTGCTTATGATGGTGGAAAGGAGACAGCGGCAGCGAGACTAATTTGGGTATTACATGCCTACGGCTTCCAACAAACCAGTTGGTTAAGCGGTGGCTTTTTGGCCTGGCAACAGCAAAACATGCCTGTTAGCAAAGACAGCATTGCGAGTGCCTCCGGCGACATTGATGGCAAGCTGATAGAACTACAATACAAAGGCGAAAACGTAATCACCTCTAAGGATCTGGCAGAGCAATTACACGATAAAACATTGAGCATTCTGGATGTACGCTCAGCAGCTGAGTATGCCGGCACAGATGTTCGCAGCGCTCGCGGCGGTCATGTACCAGGCGCTAAGCATTACGAATGGACAACGATGCTGCAAGCTGATGCAACGATCAAGACGGATGATGAAATCAAGAGCATGCTTGATTCACTGGGTGCAAGTCCAGACAAGCGCGTCGTTGTATATTGCCAGACGCATCAGCGCTCGGCAGTCACCTATGTGGTGTTGAAGCACCTTGGCTACGATCAGGTGATAGCTATTGATGGTGCCTGGTCCTCATGGGGCAATAGTGCAAATCTGCCTGTTGAGACCACTTAAACAAAAAGGCGCTAGCCAGCACAGCTTTCTAACAGTTTTTTATAGTTTTCGTATCGCCATGCTGCAATGTTGCCTTGGCCAACGGCCTCGCGGACAGCGCAGTTTGGCTCTACCGTGTGTATGCAATTGCTAAAACGACAGTTGTGTCCGTATTCTTCAATTTCAATAAAGCCAGAACGAACGTCGGCCACGCTTAAATGCGCTACGGTAAATTGGCGCACACCGGGTGAATCAATCAGAGCACCCTCACCCGGCAGGTTGTACCAGTAAGTGACTGTCGTCGTATGCGCGCCAAATCCGGTAGCGGCAGAAATAGCCCCAGTGCGGATTTCCAAGTCTGGCAATATTTGCTGAACGATAGAAGATTTACCAACGCCAGAGGCACCCACCAAAGCAACGCTTTTACGTTCCAACTCTTCAAGCAATAATGCTATTGCAGGTTTGCTGCGGGTATTGATGCTGATAGCTGAGTAACCGAGCTGACGATAACAAGCCAACCATTGTTCAGCTTGCGCAACTTCAACATCATCAAGAAGATCCGTCTTATTCAACACGATAATGGCCCCCATGCCTGCGGCATCCGCGGCAACACAGAATTGATCGATCAGTAGTTGATCAATACCAGGTGGCTTGGCACAGACGATTGCCAGATGGGAGATATTCGACGCCAGTGGTTTACTTTGGCCACGCCTGTCTGGGCGGGCTAGCTGAGTCTTACGTTCGATTAACTCAACTACCCTGAGTTGTTGCGTGTTTTTCTCTGCCTCACAAAAGACTAGATCACCCGCGACCAGCTGCGGCACTCGGCTTAATGGAGAGGCCCGGCGAATAACGCCATCTTTGGAAAGTACCGCCACTGCCGCACCAAAGTTGGCAACGACTCTGACGGGCTCTGTCAAGATAACTGATTCAGTCAAGATTTATTATCTGCATTATCGAACAATCCTATTACTTTAAAAGGGCTTAAACATCTGCACACCTAAGCGATGTGTGCTTGAATAGTACCAAACACTATTAACGTGGATATATCTAACATGCCTTTGGACGACAATAACCTTATCTGGGTTGACCTTGAAATGACTGGACTGGATCCGGATACAGACACCGTTATTGAGATCGCTACTATCGTCACTGATCTTAATCTTAATATCCTTGAAGAAGGGCCTGTTTATGCAATTCAATGTGCACAGGAAAAGCTCGATGCAATGGATGAGTGGAACCAGACAAATCACAGCGCTTCTGGCTTGCTGGAACGGGTGAAGAAAAGCGAACACACGATGCGCAGTGCAGAAACTGGTACGCTGGCATTCCTTAAGCAGTGGATCAATCCAGAAAAATCACCCATGTGCGGCAACAGCATCTGCCAGGACCGACGCTTTATGGTTCGAACCATGCCGGAGCTTGAACAGTTTTTCCATTATCGCAATATTGATGTAAGCACTATTAAAGAGCTCGTGCGCCGCTGGAACCCTGATATTGCCAATGGCTTTCGAAAGAAAAATACGCACCTCGCACTTGATGATATACGTGAGTCTATTGTCGAATTACAGCTTTATCGAGACAAGGTTTTTACCATTTGAAAATCGCTGTTTTTTTACACGCGTTTGCGTATATTTTCTGGATTATGTTATCCGGCTGTTAGGCTGTCTTATAGTCACAGACTCATAAAGGTGTACGCTGTTCAAAGGCAATGGATAAAGTACCACTGTCTGCAAATTCAAGATCGCTACCCAAGGGAATGCCACGTGCAATTTGCAAAACAACCACGTTGCGGTCGTTTGCCATCTTGGTAATGTAACGAGCAGTCGCCTGCCCTTCTACTGTCGCATTCATTGCCAGAGTTAGCTCGCTAATGTCACCTGTATTTAATCTTGATTCAAGCAAATCAAGACCGAGCTCTTTAGGGCCGACACCATCTAACGGTGACAAATGCCCTAGCAACAAAAAAAAACGCCCGTTGAATTGAGTTGATTTCTCAATTGCCAGTACATCAGCAGGGTTTTCCACCACACAGATTTGCGATTGATCACGTGCCTCATCAGAACAGTACTCGCACAAGCTGTGCTCGGTAAATATTCTGCATTGCTCACAATGCTGAATTTTTTCCACCGCTCGGGTCAGCACCTCGCCAAGCCGAGCTGCGCCTTTGCGGTTTCGCTGCATCAAATGCAACGCGATTCTTTGCGCCGATTTTGGCCCAACACCTGGCAACACCCTGAGAGCATCGACCAATTCATCCAATAAGCTGCCAGACATTGATTCAGGCCTAGAACGGCATCTTGATGCCTGGTGGTAAATCAAGACCGCTGGTCAAACCACCCATTTTTTCCTGAGTTGCCTGAGCCAGCTTTTGCGATGCATCATTGACGGCTGCGGCGACGAGGTCTTCAAGCATGTCTTTGTCGTCCCCCACGAGCGAATCGTCGATGTTGACGCGTAGCAGCTCATGCTGCCCGTTCATCAATACCTTAACGAGGCCAGCGCCGCTTTGCCCTTCAATCTGCATGTTGGCGATTTCTTCTTGCGCCTTTTGCATATCGGCTTGCATCTGCTGAGCCTGCTTCATCATATTACCCAAACCACCTTTCATAATGCTCTCCCGCTTTTGTTCATGACCTGTCTCACACGTATTCGTACGCTTAACGCGCTATTCTTATTTTTTTCTTGTACTGTACCCAAGCATGTACTTAATTACTGAGGCACACTTGCCTCGCTTACAGGCTCGACACTATTCTCGTCAACAACTCCATCCACTTCGCTGACCAACTCTTTTAGCAGTGGATCTTCATTGATGGATACACGTGCCGCTTGCAATGCGTCATCTCGAACACCAGCGGCAATGCGTGCTGGCGTATTGAGTTCTTCTTCAACAATGTCAATTGTAAGCTCAATGTCACTGGCCGTATGTTTTGACAACGCTTTGTGCAAGCGCGATTCAAGGCTTGATGTTTTAAGATGCTCTGCTGGTTGTTCAAGCTGCAATACAATTTTATTACCCTCACAGCGATGAAAAACGCAATGACTGGCAAGCTCTCGTGACATACCCGATAAACCCATCGACACGATGGTTTCATGCCAGTGATTTGCGGAAAGGGAGTCCAGAGCGACCACATGCATGGGTTGAGTGGTCGCTGCTGCTACCGACTTATCTGCAGTCGTTGCAGAGGGCTTGTCCGCAATTGTTACAAAGGGTTTGTGCTCTTTTTTTTCTGAGAGCTTGTTGTCAATTTTTTCCGAGAACTTATCCCCAGTCTGTACTGGGGGCTTATTTTCGGAGTTTGGTATGGCAATGGCATCAGCTTGCGGTGGTGTATTCGCAGTGAGGGCCGCGCTACTGTGTCGCTGTGCTGAGGCCGGCGAGCCGTATTGCTCCGGCTGCATCACTTCAGTTTTTTTTTCTGCTTGAGCAACGTCCTTTGGTACTTGTGTTGCCGAAGCAGATTGCGAAGCGTCAGTTGTAGTTGAAATCGAACCCTTTACTGGAGTAGCCGCGTTTGCAGCCAGGCCCGACGCTGTTGCAGCATTGGGTATTTCCGGCAAACCCACTGCCTGTGGAGCGAAGGCCAACATACGCAACAGCGCCATGTCGAAGGCTTCTTTTTGATCGGGTGCAAACGGCATATCACGCCGCGCATTTAAGCCAATTTGGTAGTACAACTGCACTTCATCAGCAGCACAACGCGTTGCCAATTCGGACAAACTATCGTTAGTGCTGGCAGACGAAGACACAGCGCCCGGCACACTTTGCATCATTGCAAGGCGATGCAACAACGACAGTAGCTCTGCCAGAAGCTGTTCATAATCTGGTGCATACTCAGCAAGCTTATCCACTTTTTCAAATAATGCAGTGGCATCACCATCCGCGATGCTCGCCAGCAGCGAAACAAGTCGGTCGCTGGATACACGGCCCAGCATGGATTCCACATCGTTTTCCTGCACCGCACCACCGCCAAAAGCCATGGCCTGTTCAACCAGGCTAAGTGAATCCCGCACACTGCCTTCAGCGGCTCGCGAAATTAATTCAAGTGCACTGCGCTCGTACTGCGCCGATTCACTGTCCAGAATACGTGCTAAGTAATTTGCCAAGGGTGTTGAACCCATGCGTTTTAAATTGAATTGCAGGCAACGCGATAGCACCGTCAATGGCAACTTCTGTGGGTCCGTGGTGGCGAGTAAAAACTTAACGTGCTCCGGCGGTTCTTCCAGCGTCTTCAGCAATGCGTTAAAGCTGTGAGTGGAAAACATATGTACCTCATCTATGAGGTATACCTTATAGCGTCCACTACCAGGAGCGTAAGGAACGTTTTCAAGAAGTTCACGGGTTTCATCGACCTTGGTGCGTGAAGCAGCATCAACCTCAATTAGATCAAAAAAACGACCAGCATCGATATCCTGGCAAGTGGAACACTCACCACAAGGGTTGGCACTAACACCGTTTGTTTCGCAATTAAGACACTTAGCAAAAATACGGGCGACAGTCGTTTTGCCCACACCGCGCATGCCGGTAAAAAGATAAGCATGATGCAAACGCCCCGTGTCAAGCGCATTGGCAAGTGCACGAACCACATGCTCCTGGCCTATCATGTCGTCGAAGCGCTGCGGCCGCCACTTTCGAGCCAGAACCTTGTAGCTACTCATCTGGTTAGCTTATTAGTCAAATAACTGGATTTTTGTGGGTATTGCTGTAGGCAGAATCGGGCGGCATTCCGCACCAGCCGCATCCCGGCACCCGAATCCACTGCTGCCGCTGCTCCCTTCCGGGCCTGACGGGGTTCACAGTTTCTCGTCGCGAGAGTGCCGATGCAGAACACCATTACCAAGGTGCCTATTCTCACAGGTCAGCGATGGAGCTGCAAGCACTAGTTTTTACCGACCACAAGTTGGTAACAAAAGTTTTAGTCCAAACACGAGTAAAGTGTCGATGCAACAGGGGTACAAATGGCAAGCAATGGGATTTGTAACGCAAATGGATAACAGTAAGTCACAAACAACCATACTCGCGTTAGACGACGAAGCACCTATTTTGGAGATGCTGACTTACGCTCTGGAACAGCATGGTCGAACGGTCCTTACAGCCGAAACCGCGTCAGCCGCAAAAGTCCTACTGGCTGAACGCAAGGTTGACCTGGCGCTGATCGATTGGATGCTGCCCGGCGGCAGCGGTATCGAACTTGTACGCAGCCTGCGAAAACAGGAAATCACTCGTCAGCTCCCCATCATAATGCTCACAGCTCGAACGGATGAGCCAGACATCACGGCCGGGCTCGATGCGGGTGCTGATGATTACATGACCAAGCCATTCTCACCCAGGGAATTAAATTCGCGTATTAATGCCATCCTGCGCCGCAGCAACCAATATCGGCGCAGTCAGACTCAGCTGACACTGGGAGCACTGATACTGGACATTGATGCGGTTAGGGTCGAAGCATATGGCGTCCCTGTTGCAATGGGACATACAGAATTCAAGCTTTTAGCTTTTCTTATGCAAAACCCAGAGCGTGTTTACAGCCGCAGTCAATTACTTGATCACGTTTGGGGAATCGGCACATTTATTGAAGAACGCACTATCGATGTGCACATTCTGCGCTTACGCAAAAGCCTTAAACCCAGTGGCCTCGAGACCATGCTGCAGACAGTTCGGGGCGCGGGTTACAAATTGCAAGAAATGGGGCCTGAGTAGCCAGATCTTCGAATGGAAATCGACCCTGCTTCGATTCAAACCGGTATTATCCAGCCATGGTTAAAACCACCACAACAATAAACCTGAAGACACTGGTTAGAAGTGAATTGGGATGGTTTGCAGCAGCGCTGCTTGGTGGTGCTACTCTGGGCTTGGTATCGGGTCACTTTCTGCTGTTAACCCTGCTTTTCAGCGTTGGCTACGCATCCTGGTTGCTCTTGCGTATAGCCAATATTGTCGAGTGGCTAAGCAATGGAGGCATCGCCAGCCAGGCACCGCCAACGCTTGGCATGATGGACCACGTTGTAGCGTTAGTCCATCGCGATAAATCTGAGAGTAAACGCCAAACCAAAAGCTACCAGACTACGCTGGCTCGGTACAACAGCCTTGCTGCGAAACTGCCTGACGCAACCGTTATCTTTGATGAACACAAGCAGATCAGCTGGTGTAACAACGCCGCCTTGAGCCTACTTAATATTCATCAGGAGCGAGACATCGGTCAGAGAATTGATAACCTACTCCGAGCACCCGATTTTCAGGCATTTTTATCCAGCCATGACTACGGTATCGAATTTGAAGCTACGTCCATGGTTGACCCAGAGGTATCGCTGTCGCTTATAAAAGTGACAGCCGGCCACGGCATGACCGTGCTGATTGCAAGAGATATTACTCAGCGAGTTCGAGTACGGCAAATGAGACGCGCGTTTGTAGCTGATGTTTCTCATGAGCTACGGACGCCTCTTACGGTGATACAAGGGTACCTTGAAACCCTGCTGGATGATAAAAAGCTCGAGAGTGGGCTTCGTCAACGGCTCGAAAGTGTGTCTGAGCAAAGCAATCGAATGCACCACATCGTTCAGCATCTGCTTGAGCTATCAAAACTCGAAGGCAACCCGCTGCACGAGGCCGAAGGCGATCAGATATTGATTGCACCCATGCTAAGAACCATCACAGAGGCTCAACAGGCGAGTACGGGGAAAGAGCACAGGTTTGCGCTTGAGCTTGATGAGCAACTGTCCTTACTTGGCTCAGAAAGTGAGCTTTACAGTGCCTGCACCAACCTGATTGCCAACGCGGTAAATTACACAGCGCCAGGCACAATGATACGCATTCACTGGCACCTCAATGACGAGAACAACCCCGAAATCTGCGTTGAAGATAATGGTCAGGGCATCGAAGCGCACCATTTAGGCCGTCTTAGTGAGCGGTTCTATCGTGTAGACAAGGCGCGTTCACGCTCAGCAGGCGGAACCGGTTTGGGTCTTGCAATAGTAAAACATGTTGCTCAGCGCCATGGTGGTCAATTACTGATCGATTCGCAAACGGGCCTGGGCTCCAGTTTCAAAATCGTACTGCCGCATGTCAGGGTCGCTAGTACAGCCAAAGTCATGAATATGTAACTAGGCGGCTTTTGCGCCTCAGTCGCCGTTTTTCAACGCCGATGTGACTTGTCACAGTGCTGTCATATTTGGTGCTTATACTGAACTGGTTATTTCATTTTCGACAGGGGAATAGATCCATGACACTAACAAGATTATCTATTGGAACAGCGTTGATCGCCAGTGCAATCAGTGCTCCCGCAATGGCCCGGGACTACATCAGCATTGTTGGGTCATCTACTGTATATCCGTTTGCCACAGTCGTAGCCGAACGTTTTGGCAAGGTCACCGATTTCAACACACCAAAGATCGAAGCAACAGGGTCTGGCGGTGGTCTGAAGTTATTTTGTAGCGGCATAGGGGTTGGTACACCGGATATCACCAATTCATCTCGTCGCATCAAGACCAGCGAATTTGAAGACTGCAAGAATAACGGCGTTGATCACGTTGTTGAAGTGCTCATCGGCTACGACGGGATCGCCATTGCAAACTCTGTTGAAGCCGAACAGTTTGACATGTCGCTGCAGGATGTGTTTATGGCGCTGGCCAAAGATGTACCCAATCCCGACGGCTCTGACACCCTGGTACCAAACCCTTACAACACTTGGGACGAAATCAACCCCGACTTACCTGCACAAAAAATTGAAGTGATGGGCCCGCCTCCAACTTCAGGTACTCGCGATGCATTTGTCGAGCTGGCAATGGAAGGTGGCTGCAAGTCTTACGGCTTTATTAATGACATGAAAAAGTCTGACTCTGATAGCTTCAAGGCAATCTGCCACACGATAAGAGAAGACGGCGCTTATGTTGAAGCAGGTGAAAACGATAACCTGATAGTTCAAAAACTGAATGCAAACCCAAATGCACTGGGTATATTCGGCTTCAGCTTTTTGGAACAAAACGATGATATGGTGCAGAGTTCTGTCATTGATGGATTTGAAGCAGACTTCGATGCTATAGCCGACGGCGATTACGTTATTTCACGTCCACTCTACTTTTATGTGAAGGCACAACATGCCGGTACTATTCCTGGTATCGAAGACTATCTCTCAGAGTTCACAAGCGATGGTGCCTGGGGGGAAGAAGGATATTTGACAGACAAAGGCATGATCCCGCTGAATGATGAGCTACGCGAGGAAATCGGTAGCGCTGTGGGTAATATGCAAGCGTTGACTCTGGAGTAAACGCTTGGAAAAGTACATTCAAGCCGCTTTGCGGCTAAAATACCTATAACCTTGGAAGCGCCAGTATTTTATCTATGTCACCAGCAACATTATTATTACTGGCGCTGCTTCTAGGGCTTGCAACCTTTGCTTTCGGTCGTTATAAAGCTCTGAGCATCGCGCGATCCAAAGGCGGAAACCGTTACCTGCATTCTCTTCCAGGACACTATGGAATGATGGTGGGCCTTTGGTGCGTGCTGCCGGCGCTGGCCATTCTGCTGGCTTGGCAGCTTTTTGAAACTCCGGTAACCAACAGCTTGCTCGACAGCGCCGTACCTCAAAGCATATCGGATAAAGGCGAAAAAGCGGTCGAACTCTACAAAAACGACATTCGCAATATCGTATCTGCAGACCAGCTTGACCAGGTTACTGACCCTGATAAAAAACACGCCGCACTCAGGCTTAATCACCTTAACAGTTTTAGTCGTATTGCCTTATTGATTGTGATGCTTAGCGCTGCACTGATCGGTGCTGCCCTGGCCTACCGCAAGATAAAGGCGAGCACAGAGGCTCGCACCGTAGTCGAGCGAATACTCCATGTGTTTTTAGTCAGCTGTGCATCCATTGCTATTCTGACCACCATCGGCATAGTGTTCTCAGTCTTGTTTGAAGCCATCCGTTTTTTTCAGCAAGTCAGTTTTCTGGAATTTGTCAGCGGAACAAAATGGAGCCCGCAAACGGCGATCCGCACAGACCAGGTAGGTTCGTCTGGTTCGTTTGGTGCTGTGCCTTTGTTTGTTGGCACCTTGCTGATATCTGCCATAGCCATGTTAGTCGCAGTGCCTTTTGGCCTGTTGTCAGCCATATATCTTGCTGAATATGCAAGCCCACGAGCGCGATCAATCATAAAGCCCTTGCTTGAAGTATTGGCAGGTATCCCGACAGTGGTATATGGTTTTTTCGCGGCCCTGACAGTTGCACCACTTATCCGTGGTCTCGGTGAATCTATTGGCTTAAGTGTCTCATCAGAAAGTGCACTTGCAGCCGGCATTGTCGTGGGTATCATGATCATCCCGTTTGTTTCATCCTTGTCGGACGATGTGATTACAGCAGTACCTCAAGCCATGCGTGATGGCTCATATGGTCTCGGTGCAACCAAATCAGAAACGGTTAGAAAAGTGGTTTTTCCGGCGGCCTTACCCGGGATTGTTGGCGGCATATTGCTCGCTGCATCTCGTGCTATTGGTGAAACCATGATTGTTGTGATGGCAGCAGGGCTCGCCGCAAATCTAACGGTTAATCCGCTTGAGGCGGTCACCACTGTGACGGTACAGATTGTAACGCTCCTTACAGGCGATCAGGAGTTTGATAGTGCGAAAACCCTGGCCGCTTTCGCTTTAGGGCTGATGCTTTTTGTGACGACACTGATGTTGAACATCATTGCGCTGCACGTGGTACGTCGTTATCGAGAACAATATGAATAATTCAGACAAAAGCAATGCGGGCGCTGCATCAGGTTTGCCTACCCCAGCAAACAAAGACACCACTAGCATAGTAAAAGCGTCATTGAAGCGGCGCTATGCAGCGGAGAAACGTTTCAAGCTCTATGGCATCTTGTCGATCTGTGCCAGTATCGGTTTTTTAGTGATCTTAATGGTCAGCATATTCAGTAAAGGCTGGCCTGCATTCATTGGCACCTATATGCAACTGGATATCACACTGGACCAGGACACCTTAGGCGTTACACCCCAATCCAGTTACAAAGAATTGCGAGCTGCCAACTATTCCAAACTGATCAACAATGCCCTGCTTGAGCGTTTTCCTGATGTTAGCAAACGTAAGGAAAAACGGGCCTTATACAAACTGGTGAGCTCTGGTGCCGAGTATCAGTTATCAGCGCATGTCATCAACGATCCATCAATGATCGGCCAGAGCATTAAAATGTGGGTTGCAGCAGATGACGAGGTTAGTGCGCTAATCAAATATAAAGCAAACCTTGATGAGCCTGAAAACATCACCACCCGCTTAAGCGAAAAACAAATTGCCTGGACAAAGCAAATGCTTGATGCGGGAGAAATTAAAACCGGATTGAATAAAGCTTTCTTTACTAACGGCGATTCCAGAGAACCTGAACAAGCTGGTATACGAGCAGCGCTCGTCGGCTCCGCATTTACACTATTGATAACATTTTTGTTGTCGTTTCCAGTCGCTGTGGCAGCAGCTATTTATCTGGAAGAATTTGCACCACAGAATAGATGGACTGACCTGGTAGAAGTCAATATAAATAACCTGGCAGCAGTACCGTCAATTGTATTTGGCTTGTTGGGCTTGGCAGTTTTTATTAACTTTTTCAGCCTGCCCCGATCAGCACCGATTGTTGGCGGGATCGTGCTCAGCCTGATGACCTTGCCGACAATCATCATCGCCAGTCGCGCCGCCTTGAAAGCAGTGCCACCTTCTATTCGAGAAGCAGCACGCGGTTTAGGTGCATCACCACAGCAAGTCGTCTGGCATCATGTATTACCATTAGCGATGCCAGGCATACTCACCGGCACCATCATTGGCCTTGCTCAGGCATTGGGTGAAACTGCGCCGCTATTGATGATTGGCATGGTTGCGTTTATTGTAGATGTACCCAGTTCGATAACTGATGCAGCCACGGTGCTGCCAGTACAGGTATTTCTTTGGGCGGATAGCCCCGAACGCGCGTTTGTTGAAAAAACATCCGCTGCGATTATCGTGTTGCTGGCATTTCTGATACTGATGAATGCAGTGGCCGTTTTGTTAAGAAAGAAGTTTGAAAGACGTTGGTAGCAGGTGTTTGCTGAAAATAGATTCTGCGCACAGAATAGTGAGCAATACGCCAGGAGCTAATAGAGCGTAGACACTGGCTTTATCTACAACAGCAATAACAACATCCCAGGTAACAAGCTCAACTACGAGGTAATGTTAATAGTAATGAGAGCAGCGAGCCACAACAGAGAACCGGCATTGTGAATGAATCTCAACAAACGGCATTCGAAGACATTAAAGAAACGGTTGGTGATGTCACGGTCGACAACCCAAAAATGTGCTTGAAAAACATCGATGTTTTTTACGGTGATAAGCAAGCCATTTACGATGTCAGCCTGGATATAGCGAATAACGAAGTCATTGCCATGATCGGTCCATCAGGTTGCGGCAAGTCGACGTTTTTACGCTGCATGAATCGCATGAACGATACCATCCCCTCTTGCCGAGTCAGTGGAGAGATGATGCTCGATGGCGAAGATCTGTACGGCCCCTCCTTAGACCCAGTGTTGTTGCGCGCCCGTGTTGGCATGGTGTTTCAAAAACCAAATCCGTTTGCTAAAAGTATTTATGACAACGTCGCTTACGGGCCGCGCATTCATGGGCTTGCAAATAACCGTGCAGAACTGGATGATATCGTTGTAAACAGCCTGCAAAAAGCCGGTCTTTTTAGCGAAGTTCAGGACCGCCTCGACGCACCTGGAACCAGCCTGTCGGGTGGACAACAGCAGCGCCTGTGTATTGCCAGGACAATCGCTGTTAGTCCGGAGGTGATATTAATGGACGAACCCTGCTCTGCGCTTGATCCAATTGCCACGGCACGTATAGAAGAGCTCATCGATGAACTTCGACAAAACTACGCGATTGCCATTGTTACGCATTCAATGCAACAAGCAGCACGGGTATCGCAGCGCACAGCTTACTTCCATCTCGGCAAGTTAGTAGAAGTGGGAGCAACCAACACTATATTTACCAACCCAACACATGAGCTGACTGAAAACTACATCACTGGAAGATTTGGGTAACCCCGAGGTTACATTCAGAACGGCTACAAAGACTGCCATCACATCAGCACATGCATCTGTATCTGCAAAAAACGCGAGAACCTTAATATGGATAAATTACATCTCGACCAACACATATCACAACAGTTCAACAACGAACTGGAAGACATTCGCAATAAGGTACTTGCTATGGGTGGCCTTGTTGAACAACAGGTTGGCAAGGGACTAACAGCATTACTCGAATCGGACGGCGACTTAGGCAACGAAGTTGCGCAGGCTGATGTGGATGTTAATCGTATGGAGGTAGAAATAGACGAAGAGTGCATCAACATTCTGGCTCGACGTCAACCTGCAGCAAGCGACCTGCGTTTAATCGTAACA
>CALHRQ010000052.1 GCA_938038175.1 uncultured Granulosicoccaceae bacterium
CATGGCCAATCTGTCGGTTTATTAGAAGCAATTTTCGAGCAAAAAAGGTGGTTTTATTTGGATAACAATGATTTATTGCGGCGTTTGCGATATGCACTGCGCTCGGACGACGCGGCAACTGTGCGACTGATTAAGCTTGGCGGCGGTAATGCCAGTCTAAAGAACGTGGAGTCCTGGAGACTAAAACATGATCAAGCCGGTTTTCAAGCCTGTAATGTTGCTGCAATTGAGCAATATTTGAACGGCCTGATCATAGAACGTCGAGGCCCGCATCCGCAACATGGCAAACCAAAACAAAAGGGAGCGTCAGTGTGGCCTGATAAAGAGGCTAAAAAATGGAAGGATGATGAGGGGCGCAGAGAGCAGGATGCCCCATCTTTATCTGTAGCAAAGGCGAATTCTGGTGAACAAAAAAAGCCCACAATCAGTGCGTCGGGCATTCCCATATCCTATAAAGAGACGTCCACCAAAACATTGCCAGACATGGATAACAATGTGGTTTTGAAGCAACTGCGGATCGCTTTGGCGTTACGCTCTGACGATATTCATCGAGTGCTAAAGGCGGGTGGAAGCGCATTGAGCGAGACCGAGGCCAGTGCCTTATTTCGAAACCCGGCGGCGCGAAACTATCGACGCTGCGGCGATCAGGTATTGAAGCAATTTATAAAAGGCCTGGCAGGTGCGAGAACAGAAGGTTAAGTGATATGCAAATAGATGATAATGCGGTTGTGTCGATGCATTATTCGCTCAGCAATGGGCACGGTGATGTCATTGACAGCTCGCAAGGCCAGTTGCCCATGGTGTACATGCACAACACCAATGCCCTGTTACCTTCGCTTGAGCGAGAACTGACGGGCAAGCTTGCTGGCAATAACTTCGAAGTGGTGATCTATCCCGAAGATGGCTACGGTTATGCAAATGAAGAGCTGATAAAGCAACTACCCAAAGAGCAATTTAGCCATATCAGTGATTTGGCGGTTGGTATGCGAGTCAAAGTGATGCACTCTGAGAACGAAAAGGCTGAGATGCTGACTATTGCAGATATTCGAGAGGATTCGGTTATAGTCGATTTGAACCATCCACTAGCAGGACAGGTTCTGCATTTTGTTATTGCCATAGTGGCTGTGCGTGAGCCAACTGATGCAGAATTAGCTCAAGGCTTCACTACCGATACCAATGGAAGCGTTATAAGCACTGCAACGGATTAACGTCTTGATGGATCTTCACGGCAACAGCATAAGTGCAAACGCAGTGTGTGCCTGAAGAAGTTGTTGCCCAGCAGGCTGAGAACTTACAGACTGTGTGTCAGGATGCCTTTTTGTAAGGCTCTTTATTTAATGCCAAATCGTCAGCAAGTGTCTCTAAGGGAGCTGGTTTTTGTAGTCCATAACCTTGCGCATAGTCGACTTTTAATTCTCGCAGAAGCTCGACAGTTTCCATGCTTTCAACGAATTCAGCAATGGTTTTGGCACCCACGGTGTGTCCGATACTGTTTATTGCTCTGACCATTTCCTTATCAATGCTGTCAGTTACTATGTTTTTCACTAGCGAGCCATCAATTTTTAGGAAGTCTATCGGTAGTTGTTTCAAATAGGCAAAGGTAGAAAATCCTGTGCCGAAGTCATCCAGCGCAATCCTGCAGCCCATAGCGCGAATGGCATCTATAAAGGTGTGTGCTTTATCCAGGTTGTCCACTGCGGCAGTTTCCGTGATTTCAAAAGACATGCACAACGGATCAATTCCGCTATTTTGTAATTCGTCCACGACAAACGACATAAAATCTTCGTTTACAAAGGACAAACCGGATAGGTTGACCAGTAGATGCGGGTCCTCGATATCATGTTTGTGTTTAATCAGCCAGTCGATAACATTAGTAATGACCCAACGATCGATTTCGGTCATTATGTTGTATTTCTCGGCTAACGGAATAAATTCTGCGGGAGAAAATAACTCGCCGGTTTCACTTCTTATGCGCAGTAAAATTTCGCTGTGAGCGCGCTCGCACGAGTCTTCAGTAATTCGAAAAACCGGTTGATGAAACAACACCAGATTATTGTTTGCCAAAGCTTGTCGAATGTTCTGGACACCGGCGATATCATTTCGGTATTTGACAACTTCTGCATCATTCTCCTGCGAAACATGCACACGATTGCGTCCGGATTGTTTGGCGACATAACAAGCAGAATCTACGTCAGAAAGCATACGTTCAATATCTTTGGTTTTACCATCAACCGCAATGAGCCCAATACTCAGCGAGACATTAAACGACTGGCCTGAATATACAAAGGTAAAATCTGCGACGATTTGACGAAGCTCTTCTGCTAAAGTTTCGATCTCCTTAAACGAATTGCCTTGTGCAATCACAGCGAGCTCATCACCTCCGACTCGTGCCAACATATCTCCCTTACGAAGACGTTCATTGATCAAACTGGTGATCTGGATTAATAACTGATCACCGGCGTGATGGCCGCAGGTATCGTTGATAATTTTAAATCGGTCGAGATCGATGAACATCAATCCAAAATGGGTATCAAGCCTCTGTGCACGATTCATTGTGACTTGTAGCTGTTCTTCGAAAGAGCGCCTGTTATTTAGGCCGGTTAGATCATCATGATTGGCAAGGTGTGCAATCTTTCGGTTTGCTCTGGAAACACGCTGAGTAACGACAAAGGAAATAAACATCGAGAGTAGAAAAGCGACAACCATTAAGGTCAATAGTAGTTTTTGCGTTATTGCGTTTCGCTTTCTGTTTGCTGCAAGAGTTTCCTCAGCTAGTGTCTGTTCGAGTTTCACAAGATCATTCAGGTGATTCAGTAGCACCAGTTCCTGGAGCCTCACCTCACCTATGACGGACTTGAGCGATTCAGTGTTGCCCGCTTTGTCAAAGATATTGTTATTGGCCTTTTCGTAAACGCTCGACACACGTTCGTCTGTATCGCTGATATTCGCAAGAATGCCTTGCTCTCGCTCATTCGACCCCAGTCTGATTAATTCCTCGCGATCATCAAGGTAAGATTGTGTGCTGTTAACGAGCGTATCGAAAACACGCTCACGATCAGTAGGGTCTGTAATCTGGAGTACAGAGCGAATGGAATTTGTGCGGATACGGATAGCGTCACGCATCTGATACGCAAGTTGTGTTTTACGTGTGGTCTGATTGATCAGCTCTGACATCTCTGCACTGTCCGAGTGCATTGTCGTCATAGAGATGGATAGGACCGTGACCATTAATACGAATACCGCCAGAAAACCCAGCGAGATAATCATCTTGGTGTTGTCTTTTTTAAAGTCTCTGCTCATAGTGAATCCGCAGAATTCAGAATGCAGGGAGCTTTAACATGCCGAATTGGCCTAGCGTTGGTTCTTAAACTTATGAGTGTTGCTTGTTGCATTTCCGCAGTTATCTATGTCGCGATCTGGGCATCTCCATAAGCGCAGATAGACGCCTAGCCCAGGTTTATTCGCATTATCAGTAGTAATAGCGGCGGATTTCTTGTTCAGTTAACTGCTTTCTGTCGTTAATTTACAAGTTAGAATCAATTGTAATGTTATATTTAAAACTATAAAAAACAAT
>CALHRQ010000053.1 GCA_938038175.1 uncultured Granulosicoccaceae bacterium
GGTAGTGAGTATGAGTAATGTACAAAAAATAGGCTTTTTTCTTGTTTTTATACTGTTTGCCAGCATGGCCAATGCAGCAGATCGCGTCAGTAAAAAGCGTGGTGTTGCGATTGGTGGTAAGGACACGGTTGCCTATCACTCTTTAGAACGTAAGCCTCAGGCGTCAGCGGTTACTGGTAAAAAGACATTTGTTGTTGAGCATAAAGGTGCCAAGTGGCGTTTTGCCAGCAAGAAGAGCGCTGATCTTTTTGCAGCTGACCCAGATAAATACTCTCCAGCGTATAACGGCCATTGTGCCAACGCGCTCAGCCTTGGCAAGGGCCTTGTAAAAACCAACGGTAAGCATTGGGAGATCCTGGAAGACAAACTGTATCTTTTCTATGCTGGCAAAGGACGAGATCGGTGGTTAGACGGAAACTGGAAGACCTATAAACTTAAGTCTGACAGCGAATGGGCTCGACTTAATAAATAAGCGTATGGTAACGAAAAACTGTCCATTCCCTGGATCGTCTACTTTCGCTAAAGCCCCGTCATTTCCTGTTATGTGGACCTTCCAGCTTCGACTTTAGCGATAAATTAGCGAAATATTTGCTTATTTTTGATGCTCGGAGTTCGTATTGGCTTGAATTTAGCTGCATAACCGCTTTACACCTTTAGCATGAACTTGTTGCTAAAGCCGAAATAAAGTGACTTGATTCATGCTGGTATCAGCAGGTACGAGAGTAGGATAACCAATGCATGAAGCAGTAATTCACATCGGGACAGAAAAGACGGGTAGCACCGCAATCCAGAATTATCTGTGGAAGAATCACCTGCAGCTCGCCAAACAGAATATATATTTTCCATTTAAATCATGTGGCCTGATCAGTAACCACCGGTTGGCGCTTTACGCCAGGGAGAAGATGGATCCATTGCTTTTTCGAATGGGGAGGCGGGTTAATGGCAAGGAATGCGAAACTCCACAAGACTTTGCGAATTGGAAAAGTACTTTTGCCAAAGAACATGCAGAGGCAATCTGTCAGATACAAGGTTCAAGTCAGCAATCGCTGGTGGTGTATTCTTCAGAACATTTTCACTCAAGAGTTCATACCGAACAAGAGGTTAAATTCTTGCAAAAATACCTATCAAAATTCTATGACCGAATTAGGATTTTGATGTACGTACGAAGGCAAGATCAGCTGGTGTTAAGTTCCCACAATACAGCCGTTCAGGGTGGACATACAAAAGCATTTGATTTTTCCACTGTAGTGAAAGAAGGTTTGTATTTTGATTATTTAAAACTTGCAGAACGTTGGGCTAGTGGTTTTGGGAAAGAGAATCTAAAAGCGATAGTTTTCGAGCGGGAAAAATTAAAAGATCATAATGTCGTCAAGGATTTTGAGAGCCAGATCGGCGCAAATAACGAACTTGCTTCAGCGGGTGGTTTCAAATATGAAAGATCAAACGAGAGGCTTTCGTATTCTGCTCTTGCTGCTTTAATCGAGTTCAATTTAGCTGATAAGTCAGACGAACTATTGATGGGATTGACAAAAGAATCTATACGGCAAAAATTGATAAAAGAGCTGCATAACGTTACGGATTCTTTAGGTGAAGTCTTACCGACAAGAGATGCCGCTTTAAACTTCTATGAGTATTTCGTCGATAATAACGAGCAGTTTGCCCAAAACTGGCTTGAGAATGATGGCTTCAACACGGATTTTTCAAAGTACCCGCTAACTGCGGGAGCATTGCCAGAGGTAGATTCAAGAGAAATATTACGCACGGCCTTGAGTCATTGTCTCAAGGAAAAAGCGGCCTAAGCTGTATTACACAGTGGTCTTGTGCCGGTATCTGGCGGCTTTTTTACAGATGCTGGAAGAACGAACAACATCTCGTTCAGTGAGCAGTTAAATATACTTGATGACAAACTGCATTCTGAAAAGGTAGCCTGCACTGCTTAATTTAGTGCTTTTAGTATTTGTCGGGCGACATCGTCGGCAGACCTTAAAGCACCTTCCAGTAAGCCGCCATTTACGGTGTCAAGTTCGGCGCTGCTGAATAATAACCTGCCATTGGCTACATTGGTCAGTGCGGCTGGTCTGGTATAGCTCGGATGAGCGTGTAGTGGTTCGAAATCAAGCGCTGTGCTGGTATAGTGCTCATTTATCCAATCTTGCACTACGACATATTCTGGTTTGCCGGCTAATGGTCCAAATAAGCGTGTCAGTTGTTCGAGCCCGGCGTCTTCAAGTGTTAAAGATTCATCTTGTCTTTGTTCGGCTGTTAAGCCAACAAACCCGAACAACGCGCCCTGGCTTCCATCTTCCTGGGATGCATCGTGTATTTGAGCCAACGGGCCAATTTGGCTAAACGCTTCTCCACTGAGGCTATCCTCACGCCAGAAAGGGCGCTCATATACAGCGAGTAGTTTCGCGTGGCCTGCCATCCATGTTGGTATGGCTCGCATTGTGCCAAGTGTTTCATCACCCAGTAAAGAATCAAAGCGAATGGATTCAGCTGCCAAGCGTGGCGGTAGCGCAATGACAACATGGTCGTAGTGGCTGGATTTCGCTTTTCCTGCATTTTCGTAGGCCACGGAGAGTTTGAATTCAGCCTGCTCATCATCGGATTCTTCGATGCTGTTGACTGTATGATCCAGGAACAGTGCTGATGATGGGAGTGTTTCTACCATTGCTTGTATCAATGCGTTAACGCCGCCGTGCAGGCGTTTGTAACCTCCGCTCATGGCCATCTTGTGCCGCTCAGGTGGTTGATTTGCATTGGTTTCGTGTAAAAGATCGCCTTGCGTAAACTGAGTAAACGCCCGTAACCCTAGCGTGCCTATCAAGGATTGTATTAAGGGTTGATTAGGCCAAAACCAGGCTGGCCCAAGATCATAGGCACAATTTCGACCATCATCATTGCGGCTAGGGGAAAATACTCTGCCACCGAAGCGAGTGCGCGCTTCGAATAAATCAAACGCATGTCCAGCCGCATGCAAATGTGTGGCAATGCGTAAGCCGGATAGACCCCCACCAACGATAAGAATTTGCATACGAGCAATCGTGTGTTGTTTTTGTATCTCTATTTATTGGATGAGTATCAGCTACCATTGTGGCGAGACTCACAGACTTATTAACTTCGAGCCTGGAGTTAGCCTTTAGTTGCACCCAAGGTCAGACCAGCAATAAAGTGCTTTTGCATTGCAAAAAACATCAATACTGGCGGTAGTGCTGCGAGTATTGCTCCAGCAGAAACCAGATGCCATTGTGAAATCCATTGACCATTGAGGGTTTTTAAACCAGCTGTTATGGGCAACGCATGATCACCTTGCACCAGAACGGTTGCCCAGAAATAGTCGTTCCAGATAAAAGTGAATATCAATACGGCTAATGCCGCAATGGCAGGGCGCATCAATGGCATTACGATGTGCCAGAATATTTTAAATTCTCCCACACCTTCAACGCGTGCGGATTCGATCAATTCATGTGGCAACGCTTTTATAAAATTGCGCATAAACAGCGTGCAAAAACCGGTTTGAAAAGCCGCATGAAATAGTACTAACCCTGTCACTGTATCGTAAAGGCCGGTTTGCACTGAAAAATCCCTGACAGGTACCATCAGTATCTGGAAGGGAACAAAGTTGCCCGCAACGAAAACAAAAAATAGCCACATGCTGGCCTTAAAGCGATATACCGCGAGCGCATAGCCGGACAAGCAGCTAAGACAAAGCGTTAAGATCACAGTAGGTAAGGTGACCCGAAAAGAATTCCAGATGTATCGGCCTAACTCTGTATTGGTAAAAACATCGGTATAGTTTTCAATAAAGTTGATACTGGTGGGCATACCCCAGAAGTTGCCAGAGTTAATATCCCCGCCCGAGCGGATGGATGTCAGCATGATCGCAAGCAGCGGCAAAAGCCAGATGAACAAAGCGATGGGCAGTGCGAATTTATAGCTTCGCTGTAATCCGGGGCGGGCTTTTTCTATAGGTAGTGGATACATAGTTTTAGCCTCCGGACTTCTCTTGCTGGTACATACGCCACAAGAAGAACGAGATGTACACCATCATTATCAGAAAGAGGATGACGGCTATTGCAGCACCATATCCCATTCGGTAACCGTATTCGGACAAGGCGGTTTCGTACATGTAATACGCGAGCACACGAGATGAACCGTATGGACCACCTTGTGTCATGATGGAGATCAGATCAAATGAGCGCAGTGCACCAATTACGGTCACGACTACCGCAATGAATGTGGCTGGCCTTAGC
>CALHRQ010000054.1 GCA_938038175.1 uncultured Granulosicoccaceae bacterium
TATCAAAAACAGAGTGAGAGGTGATGTCGTACATTACTTTGTTGGATCGAATAAGTAGGCCAGACGTTCGTAGTACAGGCCGTTCAACACCCTCTGGTAATTCATCGGTAAAGTAGGCTTGCGCTGCACCACAAAGCGTGCAGTAAGGGATGCCAAGATCACGACCACCCAGTGTGTCGTTGACCATTTCTCTAACTTCCATTATGCGACGAGGGTACGCACGGTATTCGCCATTAACTTCAATACCAAACACAATCGCTGCATCTTGTAACCAGTCAGCGCCCTCGACGTCTGTTACTTTTGGGTTGTCCGCCGCGGGAATGCAATTACAAAGTTCATCTGTTGTATCGAATGGGCGATCGTCGATTAAGACGCCGCCCCAGGAAACATGACGCCAATCGATGTCACCTTCGGAGAATATTTTGTCCCAGCCAGGAATCAATCCCGTGAAGACCTCTTTTTTCATTGCAAGATAATTGGGTGGTGCAGGAATATCCCACGCAATCAGGTGGTCGGTTGTTGTACCCCAGGTATTACCGTCTTTAAATTCAATTTGCAGCAATTTTGATGCGGCATTAACGAGTGAAGCATTGATACCGCGATCGGTAATAAAGCGCATCAAGTCACTTACGGGCCAAACTAACCGAGGGTCTCCCGAATCTGCAATTTCTGCCATCGCTAACTCTTGATCACGGCCCCAGGACTGGTTAGTGAGGCTGTCAAAAATCGCTGTGTCGACTGCTCTTTGCAAGTTTTCACTGAACTCGCCTGTTGGAATCGCAGGGGGTTTACCAAAACGTTTGATGACATGGTCAGGTAGGTCTTTGCTACTTTCACTGGCAGTATTTTGTGCAGTCGCTGGCGTAAGCATAAAAGCCATTGCAAGAACAATTACAGTGGTTAGCAATTGCATCATTAGCTGAGGCTTCAAAAAAATTCGCCGTGCAGGCGAACGAGTTGAGGCTATATAGGCTTGAGTAGTTTCTTGTTGTTGGATGTCCATATTGAATAACCTGGTTACATGTCTGTGAGGATCAGACGCGCCCGGGATATAAGAGTTCCAGAGATGGTGAAGACAATTTAGGCTGCGTATGCTTTTGCTAGTGTGCAGCTGCAGGATATGTTGCTTTTTTGGGTGTTTAAAGTGAGCAGGGTAGCTATTTCCAGATATAGATTGAACTTAACCATCAATACGCGCTTAAAACCTGACTGATAAGTCTTGTAGCCAAATCGGCATGACATCGAGCAGCCAGGCCTCGATAAAGCGTTGCCAATGGAAGAATAGGGTAAGCCCGACAAGTAATAGTGCAGCACCCATCAGAGGCTTGGCCCATGGCATCCAGCGTCTTAGTGTGGCTTGGCGAGCGTTTAGCACCTCTCTGGAGCCGTAAGCAAGTGCTAAAAGTATTGTGGCAACTCCAAAACCGAAAAACAGCATGGTTGCTGCTGCTTGTAGCAGGCCCTCGCCGCTGGCTGCCAAACCGATTGCGCCGCCAAGAGTCGGGCCAATGCAAGGCGACCATACCGCGCCCAATAAAATGCCAATCAAGGCCTGGCCAGCCAATCCACTGTTTTGCAGGTTATCGATTTTGCTGTTTGCACTGTTGGCCACCGGCGAAGCTGCGCTCATAATCAATGTGCCAGCTTTTGGGATGAGCAGCATGAGTCCGAAGGCAATCATCAGAACAGAGGCTACTCGATTTAATACAAATTCGTTAAGCCCAATTAAATGTCCAAATGCGGTAACGCTTACCCCAAATACAGTGAAGGAGACGACCAGGCCCGCTGCTAATGCGAGCGGGCCAAGACGTGAGCTTTGCAGTGCCGATGCGATGATGATGGGCAGCAGAGGTAAGACGCAGGGGTTAATTAGCGTGAGAATCCCTGCCAAATAAGACCAGATAAGTGTCATTGTATTGAATGGATACGATCAAATGATACGATCAGAGAAGGCGGTACATCCCGACATGGTGCCGAAAGTACCGCTAATATTTCTACACAGCCGCTTTGAAAAGCTCTTCAATAGCCTCTTGCCCGGTTTGCGCAACGACGCGTCCTACCTCTTCGCCGTTTTTAAACATAACCAATGTTGAGCGTCGAGGAATTCTCAGTTCTTTGGCAAGTTTTGAATTTCCATAAGTATCCCAATCCACAGAGATAATTCTTACTTTTGCATAGGCTTCATTGTTATCGATCAGTGCGCTGATTCTGCGCTCCTGCGCTCGGCACACGCTACACCAAGTAGCATGGAAACCCAGTAAAACTGGCTCACCGCTGTCTAGTGCCGACTGAAGTATTTCTGGAGAATATTCGACTGCATTGTATTCGGCAAAAGCGTTGCCACCGGCCGAAATTGTGGCTAACCCGAGGCCAGCTTTGAGCAATGTTCTTCTATTCATAATGTTGATCCTTTGAACCAAAACTATTGTGAGGTGGTTGTAAATGGCTGATGCTGAATTTGGCTATTGCCAATATTCTACACAATACAGGCTCACACTAAAAAGAGTGTGTGACTTTGTCACGATAGTTGATTCATACCGGTAATATTCGCCGCTGCGCAGGCCAGAAGCTAGCGGTGAAAGGCGTATTTTTCTTAGCTAAAAGCGCTACCTTCATCACAATTTTTTGTAGGTAAACTATTTATTTCAGTGATTGTTGTTTAAGCATTCTTATTAAACCCCATAGGCTTTGGTGTGTCGATTCTCATGCAGATGGACTATGCTAGTTTAGTATGATGTCTGCATGGATCTACAATTGGTTTAACAACTGATTGTGTTATAACCGTAATTTAAGTGAGGTTTTTATGCTGAGCAAGCTGAACCATCGCCAAAAAATCAGACTGCGTGTGCGCTACATGGCCGCATTATTTACTTTTGCCAGCTGTGCTTTAATTTTAATGGGTACAAATGCACTAGCCAGTACCGAAGCCTCTTTGCCTACCAAGCCCCTGGCTAACTCAACGTTAACTGAAAAACACGACAAGCTTGCCCAGATGGCGGAGGCTGGTGATGCAGTTTCGCAATATGAGTTGGGCTTGCTCCACGAGTACGGTAGAGGCCAGCAACAGAACGATTCAATCGCGGTTTATTGGTATCTTCAGGCGGCTAAGCAAAACCACCGAGATGCGCAGTATCGGTTAGCCGTGCTTTCCGACAATGGATGGGGTCAACCCGTTAACAGGCATGACGCTCTTCGGTTTTATCGTTCGGCGGCTGAAAATGGTCATGAGCTTGCTCAACATGATTTAGCCATTATGTACTTTACGGGCTCGGGCACTCCAAAGAACCTTCTCGAAGCCTATAAGTGGTTAAAAATTGCGACAGTGAGTGGTAACCCCTTAATGGAAAAGCATTTGAGGCTAGTGGCCGCTGAGATGTCGGATATTGAGATCAATCTTGCCGAAGAACTGGTGCAGCGCTGGCTCCGGCAATCACGAATCTGATCGTTGCTGACTCGGCTAATTACGATCTTTATCTTTATCTTTAATTTTAATACATGGATAAGTCTTTACTGAAAAAAGGGATTGTCGGCACTGTAGTTAGCGCTCTTTGCTGCTTTACACCCCTGCTTGTGATTTTGCTGAGTGCCCTTGGTTTGTCTTCGCTAATAGGTTGGCTGGATTTTGTATTCATACCTTTACTTGTGTTGTGTGTACTTCTCATTGTTTATGCGGTGTTTGCTAAGCCGAGGGTATAAATCATAGTGCTAATTTATCTTTATTAGATCAGCGGTGACTTATGGCTGTGATCTGCTGCAGATATCGTTTTTCAACTGGCGTTAGTCAGGCATTTTAATTACTTTAGCGGATGTTATTTCGCTTTGCTAATGTAGTGATATGCTGCACAATGGCTGCCAGGTTTACCAGATCAGTTATGTTTCCCTTTCCAGTTAAACTTGTAACCGCTTAGATGGTGCGTCTATTATTAGTTTTAACAAAGTGAAATTAGTTGAGGTATTGACCTTTGAATCAAAACGGAAAACGCCTATGTCAACTACGTCAATCAGAATAAAACCTGTTAATGGTGCAGGTGCATACGTCAGTGGTATTGATCTGAATAGGCTTGATAAGCCCACTATTAATCTCCTTATAACGGCTTTGGGTGATAACGGTGTTTTGTTTTTTCGCGAACAGTCGATCAAACCGGAAAAGCACATTGAATTAGCGGAATGCTTTGGCAAAATCAATATCAATCGCTTCTTTTCTCCTGTTCAGGAGCACCCTCAAATTGCACAAGTACTAAAAGAGCCGAGTCAGGAAAAAAATATTGGTGAAAATTGGCATACAGACCATAGCTACGATCAAATTCCAGCCTTGGGTTCAATCCTGGTTGCGCGCGACTTGCCGAGTAGGGGTGGTGATACATTGTTTGCGGGAATGTTTGCTGCCTACGAAGGCTTAAGCGACGACATGAAAAGTAAAATAGCAGGGTTAACAGCTACACATTCAAGCAGACATGTATTTGGAGCTGCTGCATTTGATGATGGTGATGATCGGACAGGGCGTCTTGGGAATTCTGAAAAAGCAACACAGGACTCAGTTCATCCGGTTGTTATCACACACCCTGTCAGTGGTAGAAAAGCGATTTATGTTAATCCTGAATTTACTGTGCGAATTAACGATATGCCCGAGGCTAAAAGTGATGCCTTGCTGCAGCTTCTGTATGCACATTGCCAGCAAAAAAACTACATTCACAGATTCAATTGGCAGCCGGGATCGGTTGCGTTTTGGGATAACAGAGCAACCTGGCATAAAGCCTTAAACGATTATCCAGGTCAGCGGCGCTTGATGCATCGAATCACCGTCGAAGGTGAGAGGCTGTTTGCGTGAACGCATCCGTTGTGTTGTTCGATTTTAAAGAATCCGAGTCCGTCACTGCTTGGGCGTCTATTGATGATCGTGTTATGGGGGGCTTATCGAGAAGTGAAATGGTGTTCGAATATGGTCAAGCGCACTTTCGTGGTGTTGTTTCAGATCAAAATAATGGTGGCTTTGCTTCAATCAGAGCATCATTGCAAGAAAATCTAATGCCCTCAGCAGATCATTTGTGGGTAGAGTCTCGTGGTGACGGTAATAATTACTATCTATCAGTTCGCACAAATAACGGCTTTGATGGCGTCAGTTACCGTGCAAGCTTTCAACCTACTGTGAAAACAACGCGTATCGATATACCTCTGTCAGAATTTAAACCTGTTTTCCGTGGTCGTGCAGTGCCTGATGCGCCAGTTCTTGAGCCGCAATCAATCGAACAAATAGGTTTGATGATATCTGACAGGCAATTAGGGCAATTTGATCTGCTATTGCAGGCTATTGGGTATCATCATCCGATATAAGTGATTAGCATGATGTTTTAACGCAATTGCGGTTCGCATTTGTAGTTGAATATACGATTGAATATGCAAGTTAAAATGCGATTGAATATGCGATCGTTAATACATCCAATAGATCGCAGCTAAGTATATTGCTTAGGGTGTGTCTACCGTTCTGGGTAATTAAGTAGAGTATCCTGAATGGCAAAATAAGCAGGCTTGGCTTGATAAGCCCGATCAAACAGCAAGGGGTCAAACACACTTCTAAATGAGTATTGATCCGTAAATCCCCACATTTGAAAAGCTTTGCAGCGCGGCTGATCAAGGCAAAGTTCTAACACGCGACGGTATAGTTCAGCTTGGTCTTCGAGTGTTGCTCCTTGGTCAAGCGACACATCGAACTCAGTGATGTAAATGTCAAGATCACGAGAAGCGACTTCGTTGAATGTTTGTTCAAGCTCATCGAGCTGATCGAAGCTTGTAAAAATATGCAGTTGAAATCCAATCCCATCAAGTGGTGTTGCGCGTGCTTGCAGGCGGTCTATAAGGCTAAGTAAGCCTTCGGCCTTGGGACCACCAGCAATATCAAATTCGTTTATCAAGAGTTCTGCGTTGGGTGCGCTAAGACGAGCTTGATGGAGCGCGGTATCGATATAACGTTCATCCATTGCTTCAAACCAAACAGAATCACGAAGGCTACCATCATTCTCCATCGGCTCATTAACGACATCCCACAGGTTTATGAAGTCGCTATAGCGATTCATGATTCTGTCGATGTATTCACGCATAATGGTTTCTCGCTGTTCCAGATCAGTATTAAAAATCCAGTCGGGGATTTCTCTATGCCACACCAGTGGGTGGCCATGTACAGCCATATTGTTGATTTGTGAATAACGAATGAGCGTATCGGTTGCTGCAAACTGAAAGCGTCCGGGAAGCGGGTTGATGTGGGCCATCTTCATGGCGTTCTCGGGCGTGACAATATTAAATTCCTCAGCACCTAATGCTGCATAAACAGCACCATCTGGTCTGTGCTCAAAAGCTTGCAAACCTGCAAATCCAATTTGTAGATTGCGCTGAGAGGCCAAGGTTCGCAAACGCTGGCCTGAACGCTCAAAGGCCGCTTCAGATAAAACGTTGACGCTTACGTTGGTTTCGCTTGTAAGAGATGCGTCCTGGGAGTCTCGTGATGTTACAGAAAAACTCGTGGTACCCACTGTATCAGGCACAAATTTCAGAACGTAAATTTCATCAAAACGAGGGTGTTGGTTAAAACTTGCAGTAGCGGGGAGTTCGGGAATTTCAAGAATTGGTGTCGTACCGTTTAAATCGATACCCTTGATCTCGATAACAACAGGGTCGTTTATGCGAACGGTGTGCATTCGGATGCTATCCAGCATTGGTGCAACATTAGGAATCAAGGACTCGTCTTCAGGTAACGAGACGCGGATTAAAATCGTGTTGACTGAGCGGTATGCGGGCTCTTGTGCATCAAGTGCGACCACCGTAAAAGCCTTGATCCCTGCATCTTCCTGAAGCGGTTGCCATCGAAAGGTTTTAGAACCATCGAAATTATCATCAAACGAACCACCTTGTGGTAACTCTTCTGGAAACATGCCGGGTAGTTCATCATCAAGGTCTTGAGGATCAAAAACAACCTCAACAATGTCTCCTGCCAATACATCGAGGTTCTGCAGGTTTTCGAAAAATGGTGGGCGATTAATTTCGGGGTCAAGATTGTCAGGAATTATCAAAACAGGTTCGGCTAAGCCCGCTTCAAATTCTTCATCGGTAATGCTTTGTATCACTTTCTGTGGAAGGCGTGAACCAGGTTCTCTTGTTACCGCATATCTTTGTGCTGTGTTGAATTCGCTTAGTTCGGGTATTGGTTCGTCATCGATTGAAGGGCCTTCGCTTAATGCGGGTTCTGGTAATGGCAACAACACTAGCGGTACTGCAAGATCGACCTCGCCTGAGTCGCCCATATCACCTGCCTCATCGGCTTCAGTCACGTCACTAATGCCGCCAACCTCACCGGCTTCATTAACTTCGTCACCCTCGCTAGTTTCTGCCGCGTCGCCCTCTTCGCCAGCTTCGGCAGGATCATCCACCGCTGCTGTGCCTGGGTCCACGGCCTGTTCTATATCGTCTGGCTCAGCTTCAGTTATTCCAAAAATATTAGTGTCATCGTTTGATGAACTTCCGCTACAGCCGGTTGTAAGGGCTAATACAAGCAAAAAAATGCAAGAAAATGGTGGCACCGAGATCTTAAAGTTGCGAGTTTTGCAGCAAGCCATATTGTTCGTTAGATCGCTATTCAATGTTATGTTAAGAAGAGGTATCAATAAAGCGATGGTTGTCCCAGCTCTATTAGTGACGGACGTGCTTTATTCTTGTTCGTTCGATTGTACACTTGGATCGAAAGTGCATCGAGGAGAAGTTCTGGCTTTGATAACTTGGTAACCGCAAAAATGGCCTATTGCATAGCTGTAACGATGCAACCCTGGTCCAATTCGGTACTACTCAATTTTTGTGCACTTAGGCGTCCTGGGCTGTGAGGTGTTGCCCAAGGTGCTGCTGCAGGCGTGTCCGAATACTGCTAATCCATGCTTTAACGCGATATTTGCGTGCAGAGTAAACGCCCTGATTGCCCAATCGTTGCTAATATTAAGGGTGTAGTGTCGGTTTGATCCTCCGTGTGAGGGGACGCTTGGCCTGGATATTTTGTCTGAACTTCGCCAGCTATCGCAGCAAAGTCAGTAGTCTGCCAATCCGTGTTAAGCCGCACTATGCCTTTTTATGGTGCTTGGCCCCTTAATGATAGAAGGTGTCCGGCAATGACTTCAGGGCCCTATATTCAAGGTGGTGCCCTCCAGTGATGCAATAATTTAATACAGTGGTGCGTTAATTTATTATGGCTACAAAAAAATCGAAAAACGCGAAAGCGAAGAACAAAAAAAACGCTAAAAAAGTGACTTCTTCTAACAACGATGCAGCAAATGCTGCTCTTGCGAGTAGACACTCATCACAACCTGGCAAATCAAGAAAACAAAAGAAAGGAGGGACTAAGGCGGCTGCATCTCCAAGTTCCGGTTTTGCTTTGCCCGGCTTTCTCCAGGGGCGGCGCAATCTGCTTAAGGCGGGTGGAGTGGCCGGTCTTGCAATTTTTGGTGGTGGTTGGATTCATGCGAAAGATTCGCAAAATCGAGAAATGCACGATTTAAGCGCGATTGGCAATGGAACGCCAGTGGTATTGCAGGTTCATGATCCATCCTGCGCTTTGTGCCGCCAATTAAAGCGCTCCACTGAAACTGCTCTGGAGGAGTTACCACAGCTGACTTACAGAATTGCTGACTTAACCTCGAAAGAGGGGCGAGAGTTTGCAGAAAAGTACAACGCTGGCAAAGTGACCTTGTTGTTGTTTGATGGCAAAGGCAAGCATCTTGGGACGGTCAACGGTACTACGCCTGCTCCAGAATTAGTGACTACATTTAAGCGCCACTTCAGAATCCGACCCGCCTGAAGATACTATATGTGATGTATGAGGCCTGGGGTTTGGGATTAATGATCTGTTGCCTCATGCATCATCTGCTTAAGTCGTGATGGGTCGCAGGGCTTGTGTAATATAGGTATCCCGAGGGAATTAAGCTCTTGCAATTTGTCCGGTGCAATATCACCTGTAATTAAAATGGAAGGTAACTGTTTTTTTACATGCTTGTTAATGGCATCAATAGCATCACCACCTGTCTCGTTGTTTCGCAATCTAAAATCTGACAGAATTATATCGGGCACCTCATCAAATTCAATCAGTTGCGAAATCGCTTCGTCACCGGATGAGGCGACCATAACGGTACAACCCCAGGCGATAAGTAGCCCTTCCATTGAAAGTCTGATCTGTTCTTCATCATCTATGACCAATACAAACCTGCCGTCCAACTCTGGATCGATATTTTTGGTACCCAGAGGTTGAGCGGCAATCAGCTCAATATCACCTTTTGCTATAGACACACTAAATTCAGAACCAACCCCAGGTTCTGTTTTCACGCTTAATTCATAATTCAACAGGTCACTTATTCTTTTGACTATAGAGAGACCAAGTCCAAGCCCTTTGGTGCGATCCCTTTCAGGGTTCTGCAGCTGAACAAACTCTTCAAAAATGCGCTCCTGATCGTCTTCAGTTATACCCTTTCCTGTATCTATCACTGAGATTTTAATAGTGTCACCAGTATCTTCGCTCTTGAATGTGATTTTACCGCTCTCGGTATAACGGATTGCATTGGACGTCAGATTTCGAAGTAAACGATCTAAAAGCACAGCATCGGTAAAAACAATATGTTCTCCGATATCAATATTCAGTTGCAGATTTTTTGCACGAGTTAACTCCATAAGTTCAAGCTTTAGCTGAGTCAGCTGTAAATTTAATGGAATGTGTTGTTTGTGTACTTTCTGAGTGCCCGCATCCAGTGCAGAGATATCCAACAGCGCGTTAAACAATTCCTCGAGAGATTTGACGGAACTGTCTATCTGATTGACAATTATTTTTTGATCGGAATCGTCTTCGATATGTGAGTGTAGTGTGGCGGTAAATAAACTTAGGGATTGCAAAGGTTGACGTAGATCATGACTGGCAGCTGCAAAAAAACGCGATTTTGCAATATTGGTTTGGTTAGCATTTGCCAATGCTAATTCTGTAATAGCATGTTCTTGCTTCATGGTTTCTACAAGATCGTTGTTTCGAAAACGTAGCTCGATCGTTTCTGATATATACGCTCGGATGGGGCGGGCGGAGAGTAAGGTAATAAGAAAGTGAACTACGATTAACCCAGTTAGCCAATAGAAACGAGGCTCGCCAAATGTGTAAAACTGATAGGCTGTTGGTATTAATATTGGAGATATAAACGCCAGCAAGTAGGGCATCACGTGCGAGGTGGTGATTGTTGCAGTGGCTACCATGCCTGTGAATATCATTAGTGTTATAACAGCATTGATCAAGTTGTCTGGTGTTACCCAGTGTATAGCCAGTATTCCCCAGAAAGAGCCTGCTAAAAAAGCAAATGCGGATAATTCGAAAATAGCTTTGTTGACATTGTCCTGATTAATATCTGTAACTGTAAATTTTTTTAGATGGATCACGCGAGCAATGGTA
>CALHRQ010000055.1 GCA_938038175.1 uncultured Granulosicoccaceae bacterium
GAGATCATTACACCAAGCGAGGCGCGCAGCATGTTCCCACTAATGGATGAATCTCACTTTGTTGGTGCACTTTGGGATCCAGTTGAAGGTCATCTCGATCCCTCTGGCACTACACACGCCTATGCAAAAGCGGCTCAAAAGCTTGGTGCAGAAATTATGCTGCGAAACCGCGTGTTAGAACTCAACCCGACAACTGAAGGTTGGTCTATCGTGACAGAACAAGGTACCGTTGAAGCAGAACATGTGGTTAACGCCGGTGGATTGTGGGCGCGCGAAGTCGGCAGGATGGCAGGCATAGAACTCCCAGTGCTGGCCATGGAGCACATGTATCTGCTCACCGATGAGATACCCGAGCTTGTCGACTTTAACCAAAATACTGGTAATGAGTTAGTCGGCGTCATCGATTTTAAAGCTGAAATTTACACTCGTCAGGAACGCAATGGTTTGCTGCTTGGTACCTATGAAAAAGCCTGTAAGCCGTGGTCACCAACCGACACACCATGGGACTTTGGACATGAGCTATTGCAACCTGACCTTGATCGTATAGCACCCTCACTCGAACTTGGCTTTAAACATTTCCCAGGCTTTGAACAAGCCGGCATCAAACAAACCATTAATGGCCCATTTACTTTTGCGCCCGACGGCAACCCCTTGGTAGGTCCGGTTCAGGGCTTGCAGAATTTTTGGTGTGCTTGTGCTGTTATGGCAGGCTTCAGCCAAGGTGGTGGTGTGGGCCTGGCACTGGCTAACTGGATGACAGAAGGCGATCCAGGTGTGGATATATTCGGGATGGATGTCGCACGCTTTGGCGATTTCACAACGATGCGATACACCAATGCAAAAGTACGTGAGAACTACTCACGACGATTTTCTATCCGTTTTCCAAACGAAGAACTACCCGCAGGCAGACCACAACAAACCACCCCACTCTACGACATCATGCTTCACCAGAACAATGCCGTAATGGGTGACACCTGGGGCCTTGAAACACCACTTTGGTTTGCCCCTTCTGCCGCTGAAGCCAAAGATGATCTTTCATTTCACCGATCCAACGATTTTGAACACATTGGAAATGAAGTACGTGCTGTGCGTGAAAGCGTTGGTGTTACCGAAATTGCCAATTTCGCCAAGTATGAAATTAAGGGTGAAGGCGCTGAGAGCTGGTTAAACGAATTAATGACTAACATCATGCCCGGAGAAGGCCGCTTGGTTTTAACACCGATGTTGAACGAGCGTGGAAAACTGATCGGCGACTTTACCATTGCCAGACGCAATAAGAACAGTTTTATGATGTGGGGTTCATCTGGTGCACAGATTTATCACCAGCGTTGGTTCGAGCAACACTTGGCCGATGATCAATCCGTTACTGTTAACCGCCTGGGGCAAAAACTTGTTGGGCTCTCAATCGCTGGACCGCGATCGCGCGAAGTGTTGCAACAACTAGTCGACTTTCCAGTAGACAATAGCAACTTTAAATTTATGGATTACCGCGAAGCCGATGTTGCAGGTGCGCCCTGCCATATCAATCGTATTAGTTATACCGGGGATCTTGGATATGAAATTTGGATGGAGCCAGCATACGAGCGTAGCGTTTATCTGTCTATCAAGGAAGCCGGTAATCAATACGGTATAAAAGACTTTGGCATGCGCGCCTTGTTGTCCATGCGTCTTGAGAAAAATTTTCCTACCTGGTTTGCAGAGTTACGTCCAATCTATGGTCCCTTTGAGGCCGATATGAATCGCTTTATCAAACTTGAGAAAAACCGATTTGTCGGACGGGATGCTGCGCAGGCAGAATTTGAAAATGGCCCTGACCTCAAACGTGTATCGCTGGCGATCGATACCGACAACACGGATGTCATGGGCGATGAACCTATCTGGGCAAAGGCTGGGCCTGAATTTGGCAAATTTATCGAACCGCCACATGGCTATGGTGCAAATCGCTTTGATAGTGACGGCACTGTATGCGCAAAACCGATCCCGCAAACCGATGGCGAATGGCGTGTGGTTGGCTGGGTAACTTCTGGTGGCTATGGACATTCTGTGAACACATCAATTGCTCAGGGGTATATTCCAGCAGCATTAGCGCAAGCCAACAGTACAACAGAATTCGCAATTGAAATACTGGGTAAACGCTGCAGTGCAAACCTACTGCATGCACCTTTGTTCGATCCGGAAGGATTGATTATGCGCGGATAAGTACACAACAAGCCTTTTCTTATGAATACCTTTGCCCAAATTAAGTAAGGCCTGAACACGTGAAGTGCAGTTACGTTAATCAGCGAACCGATAACTAAAAGTAAATAATACAAACGCTATTTTCAAAACACGACAGGCAAACATTTAAACGGGTGCTGCAATTTAATCGGGCGTTGAAACCTGTTGCCGAAGCGCGTATTTCTGTATTTTACCTGTTGCAGTTTTTGGCAGATCTCCAAATATAATTTTTTTGGGCCGTTTGAAGCGTGCTATGGCATTGGCAACGTGATCAATGAGCTCTTGTTCGGTGGCAGTTGTATCAGATTTTAAGGTCACAAATGCGCACGGGGATTCACCCCACTTTTCATCTGGCATTGCAACAACAGCCGCCTCAGCAACTGCTGGGTGTTTATACAATGCACCTTCTATCTCTACCGAGGAAATGTTTTCACCACCGGAAATAATGATGTCTTTCGCACGATCTTTTATTTGCACATAACTATCGGGGTGGATCACAGCCAAATCGCCAGACCAGAACCAGCCATCACGCAAGGCATCTGTTGTAGCTTCAGAGTTTTTAAGGTATCCCTTCATGATTGTGTTGCCACGCAAAACGATTTCACCCATGGTTTCACCGTCGTGTGGAACAGATTGCGGCGGATCACCTGCCAATACATCGACTGATTCTGTCATTGGGAAACGCACACCTTGTCGCGAAACGAGCTCTGCGCGTTCATCGGTTTTTAATTGCGCCCAGTTTTGCTGCGGCGCTGCCTGCAGCACATGGCCATACGTTTCGGTCAGACCATAAACATGCATGATATTAAAACCAAAGGTTTCCATTCGCGCTATAACAGCTGCTGGCGGTGGTGCACCCGCTGTCATAACATGGATAGTCCGATCAAAGTGCTTTTGCTCATCCGCTGGAGCATTGGCCAGCATATTAAGCACAATGGGTGCACCACCAAAATGCGTTACTTTATACTGCTCCATTAGATCAAACATCTTTTTAGGCTGCACATAACGAAGACACACAACCGTGCCTGCCATAGCCGCCATGGTCCAGGCATGCCCCCAACCATTGCAGTGAAACATGGGCACGGAATACAGATAAACCGGATGCATTGGCAATGCCCAACCAAGCACTGTACCCATTGTCATCAGGTATGAGCCTCGATGATGATACAGAACACCTTTGGGTCTGCCAGTGGTACCTGATGTGTAATTGAGTGCCAGGGTCTGCCATTCATCCGCAGGAAGCTCACCATTATCTGATGCATCGCCGCCTGCAATAAATTCTGCATAGCTGGTTGCGCTTGCTATGGTTTTTTGCTCCTCTGCTGGCATTGAAGCAACCGCTGGCGCCACACTATCTTCAATTACAATAACCTTAAGCGAACGACCAACCTTGCTTATTCCCTCCATCGCATTGGGCAGTAGCTCCTGATCTACCAGCAATACTTTGGCTTCACCATGCTCAAGGATATAGCTGATCGTGTCCGCATCAAGGCGTGTATTGATTGTGTTGAGCACGGCACCTGACATCGGTACGCCGAAATGCGCTTCAAATAGTTCTGGTGTATTAAATGCCAGCACCGAGACGGTATCGCCTTGTTTGATGCCAATACCCTTAAGTGCGCTGGATAACTGACAACATCGCTCACGGGTTTGCTGCCAACTGTATTGTCTGTCTTCGTATATGACAGCCACTTGATCAGGATAGATATCTGCAGCACGGTGCAGAAACGACAGCGGCGTTAAAGGTACATGGTTAGCTTTGACCGGTGTATATTCTTGACTCACGTTAACCCTTTTAATTCGAAAAAAGCCTGTTCGACTTGTTGACTGGAACAGTTGACTAGATTAGTTGTTTAGCTCAGTTTCGCAGTGCCTGCCCTTTAGTCAATACTGAATGTATCCGGGCTTTGGTATTGTCAGTTTGAGCAAGTTTAATAAAGTTAGCCCGCTCTCGCGCATAGAGATCGTCCTCTGATACTGTTGTGTTGCCGTTGTGCGTGCCTCCATCTTGCAAATTTGGCACTTCTTGATCTGAGCAAATAACAGCAGCAATATGCATTGCAACTGTTTTATCATGCGCGAAAAAATCGCCTCTATTGATACCTTCATCCATGAAGTCGGACATGCGTGTCAATATCGCTGCATCTGCAAGCGCAACTTCCGGGGGGTTAGGAGGAGTATAACCATCTGCAAGCGTGTGCAAACGCGCCACAGCTTGAGTGTAAAGTCGATCTCTATTAATAACCTGAATATCGACCTCTGGCTGATAGTAGGCAAGCTTTGCAGATAACTCAGGGGATGAACCAGAACTGCCATAACCTAAATTCATCCAGGCTTTCCAGGCAGCTTCTTGCCAGTCACCGGTTTTTTCATACCATCGAAGATAAGACTCTTTAACACCACCACCTGAGGGCAGCAAACCCACACCCGATTCCACCAGCCCTATAACACTATTACTGTGAACAACCAATGCATCACAATGTAATAACACTTCTAAGCCACCACCCAATGACAACCCGGACGGTGCACCAACCACAGGGACGGGTGCATATTTAAGTGCTTTAACAGCCATCTGAAAACGGTGCAGAAAAGCATCCATCTCATCCCAGTTTTGAGCATTGATCAGCGCCATAAAAGCATTAAGATCGACGCCGGCAGAATAGTGTTGTGCATCGTTATGGACAAGAATCCCGTTGCCACAATCTTCGGTTGCCGCTTTAACGATCGCCATTGAATCATCCGTGAGCGCATTGGCCTTACTGTGAAATTCAATAAGCCGAAAATCGTCCTCGATTCGATACAGGCTGGCAGAGTTGTTTCTCATCAAAGGCTCTAGTGCCCGGCGCTGCAGGTGAAAACGCACAACACCCTCAGGTAACGCTATGGCCTTTTGTGATCCATCAGCATGTGTCACTTCCAGCTCCTTGCCACTGACCTGATAAAAGCGGGTATTTTTTTCAAGCGCTTCTGGTACTGGTTCACCTGCCTCTGTCAGTAACTGCGCAACAGTGCTGGCACCCAGTGCATCAATCATTTCAAAAGGGCCACGAATCCAATTAAAACCGAGCTTCATCGCATCATCAATAGCCTGCGGCGAGTCGGCAACTTCACCTAACAGACTTGCGGAGTATCCGAGCACACGACCCAGTACATTGCGACAAAACATAGCCTGCGGATCGCTACCTTCAATTAATCCCGTCAGCGCTTCTCTTTGCTCCACTATCGCTTTGGCAGCAGCCAATGCGCGCTCTGGCAACACGCCACTGGCGCTACGATACTCCCTAGATTTCAAGTCGATGGTTTGTCGAGTACCCTCATGATGACGATAAAAACCACCCTTGCCTTTGTTACCGGTGTACCCATCATCGATCATGCTGTTGATTAATGTGTTTTCCTGGCCAACAGCATGAAATGCATCGTTATCCGGAAGGATGCTTCGCAGTGATCGCACAACATCGGCCATCAGATCAACACCAATTAAATCATACAAGCCAAAGACACCGGTTTTAGGTATACCCATTGGCCGCCCCATCAAGGCGTCTGCCTCTTCGATACTGATCCCGGTTTTAAGCGTTTCATCAATGCCGACTTGCAGTGCAAAAACACCGACTCTGTTGCCTAAAAAGCCAGGCGTATCACCACAGCGAACAACACCCTTACCCATGATTCTGTCATTAAAATCGGCCAGCACATCCATCACGGCAGAGTCGGTGTGTTCACCTCGCACAAGTTCCAGCAAGCGCATATAGCGCACAGGATTAAAATAATGCGTAATCGCAAAGCGGCGCTGGAAATCCGCCGGCATATCTTCAACCAGCAAGGAGATGGGGATGGTTGATGTATTAGAGGTCACAATGCAAGCGGGTGAAATCGTGTCATGCAAACGTTTATACAAGGCTTTTTTAATATCAAGACGTTCGACAATTGCTTCTACGACCCAGTCAGCTTGCGCTAGTTTGTCAAAGTCATCACGTGTATTGCCGGTGGTGATGTTTTGTACACAGGACTTGTGTACCAATGCAGGTGGGTCTGAAGCCAGGAGGCGTTGCACGGCATAATCTGAAAGCATGTTTGCCTGAACCTTAGCACTTTCGCTCCTTTGCCCGCCTGTGCTCTGTTCTTCATCACGTTCTGCACCAGCACGGACTTCATCGCCTGGCAAGTCAATAAGCAGAACTTTATGTCCTGCATTAGCAATCTGCCCAGCGATCCCTGAACCCATGGTGCCAGCACCGATCACTACGATATTATCTAAAGCCATGTTGCACCCGTGAGCCTGTCAAATTTTAAAACCAGCTAAATTTAAATTGCCGAGATTTATCAATCGGAACCGAATCGGCAGTTTGCCTTATCGCTGCGCCTTTATACCAAGTGCAGCGAAATCGAAGGGTAATTCTGCAACTTTCGCGGACACCGATTTGCCGTTATCCAACATGATATCAAGTTCGCCCTGATCAAGATATTGCGCGTCCAGCATCACGGTTGCCAGCTGTGCCTGATATCTCGGCGACCAAACCTGGGAGCCAAGCCTGCCTATGGCAGTCCCGCTGGCAAGTGACACGTTTGATTCAACGCCGGATGTGGCGATGACACCCTGGTCTTTAGCAGCCGGAAAAACCATGCCTTTAATCTGCCTTTTTGGTCCTGCGCTTGCTTCCTGACGCAACGCTGCAACTGACAATGAATCAATATCGGCATCGAGCGATATGAAGTTTGCCAGCCCGCTTTCAAGCACAGTATGGTCAGCGGTCATATCATTACCGTATGACAGCAGACCACTTTCCATACGTTCGATCAAGTTTGGGCAACCGGGTTTAACATCAAACACCCGGCCAGCCTCAAATAGCGCGTTATACAAATCAAGCCCGATATCAGCATCATCAACATAGATTTCGAATCCGCCTTGCTTACTCCAACCCGATCGAGCAACATTAAATTCGTGATTATTGAACTTCATTGGCTTGAAACGAAAAAAACGAATGTTTTTGACATCATCACCAAACACCTTTTGCATAAGCTGCTCAGCCTTTGGCCCTTGTACAGCCAGAGGCCAAACATTAGGTTCTTCAATCTTTACATCGAGGGATGCACCGGTGGCAAGACCATCTGCCCACAGCAATATGTCAGAGTCGGCAAGCGACAGCCACCAATGATCTTCGCTGATTTTTAACGCAACCGGATCGTTCAGTAAATACCCATTACGATCTGCAATTGGTGCGTATACACACTGACCAACCACTGCTTTAGACAGGTCTCTTGGTGTCATCCACTGAGCTAATTTCTGTGCATCTTTTCCGGACAGGCTGACCTGTCGCTCAGCACCAACGTCCCAAACCTGCACCTGGCTACATAAATGCCAATAGTCTTGCTCTAGACCTTCAAACTCAGTCGGTAGCAGCATGTGGTTATAAACGGTAAAAGCTGCAGCACCGTCTTCGATAATACGCTGTGTGAACGGTGTGGATCGTAACCTGTTGGATACGGCAAGTTTGGTTGAAAAAGAACCCATGTGTTGTTGGTGTCCTGCGGGTAGAGCTTGTTACAAAAGCTGTGGAATACTAATAATGCTATATAGAGGTACAAATTTCTTTATACGCTTTTTTGAGTCGGCCAAACACGGCAAGGGCAGTGTATCCTTGGCCTGTAAAGTTCAAGGCCGCATAATGATCGCCAACGATTCCGACACATCACCTACCGCTGCAAAACAAGCCAATTCTGATGGCCTGCCAAATCACAGCGACAAGCAGCCTGTCGTGCTTATCGCTGGCGCACTGGTGGTGGATGATATTGCAATTCCAGAAGAAAATCTTGTAATAGGTGCATCCAATCCCGTTCGGTGGGAAAGCCGTACTGGCGGTGTCGCAGCGAACGTTGCGCGTGTCGTAGCACAACAACATTCTGTGAGCCTGATTGCTGCAATTGGCGAAGATGTGATTGGTCGGCAACTGTGTCACGCTTTGCAAAACGCAGGCGTTAGCATCGATCCTGTGGCTTTTTCTCAACAAGCTACCGGGCGCTACTCAGCCATACTGGATAAATCCTCCGAGCTGTTTATTGGGCTAGCACAAACACAGATCAATGAGCACTTAAGCTGGCTGGATATTAAGGCTCGATTTCCCCAAACAGGGATTAAAGCAATAGTGGTGGATGCAAACCTGAATGAACAATGCATAAACGAAACACTGCAGGGTGTTTCAGAAATGGATATCTCGGCAATACCAACCAAGATTGCACTGGCGGTATCCCCTGCAAAGGCAAGTCGGTTGAAAACGGCAGCTTCAACAATCGACATCCTGTTCTGCAACCGCGCAGAAGCCGCGGCTCTCACAAACTTGAATCAACAAAGCACTTTGAACACATTCGCACAAGCTTTGCAGACACTGGGTTTTAAACGATTTATTATTACCGATGGCGCTCACCCGATGCTTGTGCAAGATATCAACAGCGCGGAAATGATTAATGCGCCTTCGGTACAGCATATTCACACAGTCAATGGTGCAGGTGATGCCTTCGCAGGCGGCACCATTAACGCTTTTTTGATAGGGCAAGTACTTTCAAAAGCGGCAAGGGATTCCGGACGAGCTGCCGCTCAAGAAATTCTATCGGGAATGTTAACAGCTCCACTGATTCGGTGATTCGG
>CALHRQ010000056.1 GCA_938038175.1 uncultured Granulosicoccaceae bacterium
TTATACACTATAAATAAAACCAAATAGCCGGGTACTGTGGTCTACCTTAACTACCGATTCATTTTAAGTTCACGGTAGCGTGCAAGGTCAGATTCAAATTTTTCAGCGACTTCACTTCTTTCTACCGCTTTAAAATCGATAAGAGACCATGCGTTTTCGATGTTTCGCTGAATACTGGTTTGCTCTGCGTAAAACGATTCCTGAGCGTTAGACTCACCGCGAGTTTTTTCTTGCATTAAAATCCGTTTATCTACAACGGCAAGTCTATCTGACAAAATACGGATACGATCATCAAGCCGGCTGATCAGTCCATCGATCATACCAATGCGATCATCTCGGGTTCGAATAAGATCTTCTTCGGTAGTGAAGGTTGCCAACAATGCGCGATCACGAATTTTATCAAGCTCTTTCCTGCGCTCTTCCTTACGGGCTATACGGCGCTCTTCGCGGCTCTTGACTTCGCGTAACACAACGCCTTGGTTATTTAGAATCGAGTGGCCGCTATCTTGTCTAGAACTTGGCGCTCTATCCTGATAAGTGATTACTTTGCCGTCTTCATATCGGTATACCTTTTCTGCATGCACTTGGGTGCTGGTTAAAAGCACAAAAGTCGCAACAAGACTCGATATCAACGCCTGAGACACTGCCAGGATCGGATTTTTCATATTCGTAGTTCCACACATTGAAGTGGCCTCTATTATTGAAGTCTTGAGGCGCGAGTTCTTTTGCAGAGCATCGACAACCTAAAGCCACCAGCATGCTTAAGGTATCGTCAAGTGATGTAGCTGATTTAGGGTGCCTCGCCGGTTATGTGAACGGCGTCCTGCACTGCTGCCAGCGGTGTACAATCAAGACATGAGAGTAATCACAATTAACGTCAACGGCATCCGCGCAGCCGCAAAAAAAGGTCTTTTTCACTGGCTTTCGCGCCAGCGTGCAGATCTGGTCTGTTTGCAGGAAACCAAAGCACAGGAAGAGCAGCTAACTGACGCTCAATTTCACCCGAAGAGCTTCCATTGCAGCTATTTTGATGCACAGAAAAAAGGCTACAGTGGTACAGCAATTTACTCTCGCCATAAGCCCATAAAAATAATTAAAGGGCTGGGTATAGACTGGATTGACAATGAAGCACGTTATCTTGAGTATCAGTTTTCCAATGTATCGGTCGCCTCCGTTTACATGCCCTCGGGAAGCAGTGGTGATGTCAGGCAAGAATTTAAATATCGCATGATGGACAGCATGCATGAGCACTTGAAAAAAAGGCGCAAATCAAAAAAGCCGATTGTACTATGCGGGGACTGGAACATCGCGCACACCGAGGCCGATATTAGAAACTGGCGCGGGAATTTAAAAAATTCAGGCTTTTTGCCGGTGGAACGAAAATGGCTAACCGACTTGTACAGCAAGCACGGTTATGCGGATGCATTCAGGCAGCTACCACAAAAAGAACATGAATACACTTGGTGGTCTAACCGCGGACAATCCTGGGATAAAAATGTAGGGTGGCGTCTTGATTATCATATTATTACCGACACTCTGGCGGACAAAGTACATCGCACTCGAGTCTACCGCGACAAACGCTTTTCCGATCACGCACCATTGATCATTGATTATAACTTCGATATCGAAACCAAATCTTGAACATAAATTTAATTTCAACTGCCAAACAGTTTGACAAACAATCAAACACTCACCTGCGCAGATACCAATACCAACACAGGCTTCAACTGGTCAATAACAGCCAACTAACTTCGAGCCTCTCACTATGACATCCACCACTCTTAAGCTGGCATTGATAACTTCTGGAATAGATCACCTTTCATCCAGCTTCCATACGCTACCAGAGCAACCTTTTGCAATTATCGAATTGGGAGAGTGGGATACAAAGCAACACCTTCGCTACCTTGCACGCAAAGGCCTTCGCCTGTTATTACCAACACAATACCCTGATTGCGAACAGTACTGCCGCAAGCATAGCTTTGTGTACAAGCGGGTAAGTCGAAATAATAAAAGTGCACTCAAGACTATTTTAGGCTCATTGAACATAGACCTTGCATTAACTTACCGCTGCCCACTACTACCCATGAGTGCTTTTGAATCAGTCCCACACGGTGCGATTAACTTGCACAATTCGGCACTGCCCGACTACCGTGGTGGCAACCCACTTTTTTGGCAAGTCATTAATAATGAAAACGAGATTGGTTGCACGGTGCATGAAGTCTCAGCCAAAATGGACGAAGGCGACATTATCGAAACATTGCGTTTTGAGCGACCACGCAATGTACACTTTGAAGACCTTAACTATCTTGCCAACGTAACGTACGGATTGCCCATGTTACGCCGGGCCATTGATGGCATTGCCGCAGGCTCGACTAAACGCGAAAGACAACCAAACCACGACAAGCTTAACAAGGCACCCAACTGTGATTGGCGACAATGGCGCGATGTTGCAGAAAAGCGCAATCTATCAAAAGAGCACAGGCATGATATCGCTTGCTTTGTCGGTGAAAGCGCCAAACCAAGCTGTCCTGAATTACGAATTTAAAGAAGCCCGGGTTCCAGGCACAGCATTAAAAGCCAGAAGTGAAGTCCAGTATCAAAACCCAGCACTGAAAACAAGAATTGAAGAACGAGATTGAAGCCTGAGATTGAAACCCGGGCTGGCAGTATTAAACGGCTTCCTCAGGGTTATCAGCCATAGCCTCAGGAGTAGACTCGGGATCGTTCCTGTACCAGTCCATTGCCAGTGCTAGTGCTTCTTGTAGTTCAAGCACATCTGCTTTGGTCGATCTTTCAATAATGAGTTTTTCCGGCCCACGCGTAAAACGTATCAGTAACTTGTACCGCGATGCCATGGCAAACGCGATAAATGATGAAACCAACGCTAAAACAATGCAGACAGCCATTAACGCCCAATTGAGAGCAGCCAGGCCTTGATCATTTTCTAACCTGTAGTATTGCCATAGTGTCAGCGCTAAGGAGATTATAAAAATAATGCACGCCGTGATACGAGGTGGTGAGAAATTCTGCAGAGTCAGTTGCTGTATGTAGCGAACAGCGTAACTGTGGTTTTTAACTTCCAGCCACGATGGCGTGACCGTGACTTTTTTGCGTTGATACAGTACTTCTGTATCGGGTAATGATCTTGATGCAATTGGCTGTATCAATGCAGTACCGGTGGAGGTTCGGGGAGATCATCAAAATCATCGAAATCCTCAAAGTCATCTTCGAGTGAAAATTCGGGTTCATGTGAAGAGTGATGCAACAACATTCTCCAGCCGCCGTCCTCTTGGTGATAAATGTTTGTAGATACCATGACACTGACCAACTGACCATCAAGTTCAATTTCTTCGCGCACTAGATGAATTGCCAAACCATCGGTATTTGTTGTCAGCGCGTCTGATATGGAAAAACCAATTGGTGGTGACTGGGCAAACATTTCGATGAAACTATCGAGCACCTGCCTGCGACCTTGAATGCGGTTAGCACCAGGATGAATACAAACGATATTGTCATCGACAGACCAGACGCAGCTCAACGTCTCGATATCTGATTTTTCAATGGCTTCATAAAAGGCGATCTCAGCCTCTTCAGCAGTTTTGTATTTGATGCTCACAAACAACAGGCATAGTCAGGTGATTCAGTTTCGAAGATAATACCGCAGAACAGCCCCACAACCATACGTTTGTGGTAACAACAGCTAACTTGCCACGTCTGCTGACAGAAAGTCTGCCCAATCGAGTGTTTCATCGCCAAAGACGACAAAATTCGGATTAAGCAAGGACTCCCGAGTGTTATAGCGCAAGTCCACAAGCTGTGTATCTGTGATGTGGCCACCGGCCTCCTCTACAATGCACTGTGCCGCTGCCGTATCCCACTCGCCAGTTGGCCCAATACGCAAATACACATCGGCCAGCCCTTCGGCTACCAGGCAGGATTTTAGCGCCGCACCCATCGGTATTTCCTGATGCGAACCCAGTTTATCCAGAAACTGCTGGAAGCGTTTGCCCACATGAGGACAACGGCTGCGAGCAACGGTGAACTCACTCGACTCGACAGGTGCTGCGCGCACATGTATGGGTGTTGGATCAGATTGCCCTACCTGCTTCCAGGCACCACTGCCTCGCGTCGCAAAATAGCTGACACCTAATACTGGTGCGACCACAACGCCTAATACCGGTTCACCATTAGCAACAAGTGCAATATTGACCGTAAATTCACCGTTTCGACGGATAAATTCGCGAGTCCCATCCAGCGGATCAACCAGCCAGAAATAAGACCAGTCCTGCCGTTCAGAAAAAGGCACTAAGTCGGATTCTTCGGATAGAACTGGAAATTGATCTGGCAGTTGCTCAAGAGCTTCAACAATGATGCGATTGGCATCCAGATCGGCCTGAGTGACGGGTGTTTCGTCAGTCTTGTAACTGACTGAGTAATCCTGAGAATAGATTTCTACAATCCGCTCGCCGGCAACATGGGCAACTTTGAGCGCTTGCTGCATCAGCCGTTGTGCTATTTCAGGATCTAGGGTCATGCCAATTGACTTGCTGAGTCTACAAAACCGTTATCGGACAGGCGGTATCAATGATTTACTTTTTTGTCTTAGTACGACTCGAAGATGTGCACAGCTTGGTATATCACTCGAGTTCAAGTAAACATCCACATACGGTTACGAAGACCCGTAGAACAAGAGTTTAGTTCAATTGGTTGACATTGCCCGATTGTTTTACACGGAACCCACCTTGAGGGTCTGGCCGTCCAAAACGCTGCAGCGCGTTAACCAGAGTAGCCGGTGCGTTTGAAGTGGGGGTAACCAGAATATCTGCCTGGTAATCACCGTTTAGCGCAACGATAACCTCACCGTCTAATGCGATATCACCCCCCGCAGAGGTTAATAGTGCTTTGTGTGTGTTCTCGCTTTCGCGTGCAACTCGCAAATCAACCTGACCCAGGTTTGCCGTTAAGGGCTGGCCAAGTGCAGGCGTTGAGATGCTCGCATCATTCCACTTGATTACACCGTCCATCTCATTAAAAAACTGATTAACCAGCACCATACTGGAAATATTACCTTCGAGCTTGCCAGTAAAACTTGCAATTGGAAAAGGCAGTAACACTTCCATTTCTTTAGGTAAGGCATCAAAGGTAAAGTCGCTGACTTTTAAATCACCATTGAACTGGCGACTAACCAATCCCTGTCCACCACCACCATAACCCTTAAAGCTAACCTTGACACCTGTACCGCCTTTTATAAGCGTTTCGGGTGCAAGCTTCCATGTCACATCATTAAAACTTAACGGCAGGAGATCATCGGCGTAAGACACCTTAGCCACTTTGCCACTGTATAACTTGCCGGTTACACCCGCTAATGTAATCGGTTGAACTTGTGGTTGGATTCTTTCAACAACAGGAGCTGCTGGAAATAAAAACACCATGCAACCAATATAAACAATTAGGCCAAGCAGTATCAGCCTCAGTACACGCATCAACTTTTCTCCATGTTAAAGCGGGCACTGACAGTCCCTGGGTTCTTGCGTGTAATGTTCATGGTTTTAACTTCCAGACCATATAGTTCAAGTTCTGCAAGGATAACGACAAGTTTGTCAAACGAGACTTCTGAAAATTGAACGCGTGCACCGTTACCGCCGGAACCACTTGGTTCAAGACGCTCTGGCTGATTAAGTCCGGCAGTCCGGATCACCTCATCTATCAATAAATAGGGTGCTTTACTGCTTTGCTTACGTTGAACACCGGCGCCACCGCCAAGTGCTTTCAGCCGCTGCGCCGCGACCTCTATTCGTTGTAGCTCAGTTTGTTTAGATGTGAGTATTGTACGGTTGGACTCCAACCCACTTGATAGCGGAAACCAGATAAACAGGTACGCCAACCCAATGAGTGTGAAAAACATAACGGCGATAACAATCAACCGATCACGTGGGGTCTGTCTTAGATACCAGTCTTTCATTGTAAGTTATTCAATGCGTATACGGCTGCGGATACCGCCTTTTTCGCCGTTAGCTGATTGCACTTTCATCGACATGCTGCCACGTTTTGAAAGTTCGGACGCGAGCAAATCGAGTGTGGGTATGGCATCAGTGTTGACGTCCAGATCAAAACGACCTTCACGAAAGCTGATCGAACGCACAACGGTTTGTTCTTGAGTGGCAAGGCTTGCACCGATCTCACCAAGCTTGCTGGTGAACCCGCCAATATTGCCGCCACGAAGCTGCTCTATGCGTGTTTCTATTTGTTTAGCCGGACGCACCATACGCGAATCTGGCAATGCCTCTTTAAAAGCCGCTGAAATTTGAGAATCAATTTGTGCAAGGCGTTGCTCTGTGGCCCGATAGTCAAGCCATTTTCCTGCAACAACAGCCACACCAAGCAAGGCCATCAGCCCAAGAGTCCAGCGCCACGGTTGCCAGGTTTTATCAAACT
>CALHRQ010000057.1 GCA_938038175.1 uncultured Granulosicoccaceae bacterium
ACTTGCACATCATCAAACCATTTTTCAACCGCTTTGAGTGCAATGGAACCCATTACGTTTTACTCGCATTTGGAGATGCCCAGGCAAGCCAGATCGCAGCTGTCCAGGTAAACGATTTTCCACCCGCTGGCGCACCATCCAATGGATTAAAATATTCAGCAAAACCGTGCTCACTGATTAGTCCGGCAGTAGAGTTTTTGAGTTCATCAGCTTGTGGCATATTGTGTTCTTGCATACCCATAGCAATCATCATGTTCATGATTCCCCACACCGGCCCACGCCAATATCGCCTGGCATCAAAGCGATCACTGTCAGGGTCCAGCGATGGTACGCCGAATTGACAGCTTTTCATAATTCGATCGTAAGCTTTACGCATTTCAGATTTATCTATGCCGGCATACCAACATAAAAAAGACGCATTGGAAATGGAGTTTGCCCATTCGCCTGTGTGTGCATCCCGAGAGTCATAAGCTGATGTGGCGTCATTCCATAAGCTCTGGCAACCCGCTTCCAGAATACGAATATCTGCCTCTATGCTGCCGACATCCTTACCTAAATCCTGACCCAGCGCCAGAAGATCACGCTGCGCACGTAAAAGAATAAACGTCATTGTTGGATCAGCAACCCGAAACGGATTTTCTTTCAGTAAGGCCTGCTGATTCCACTTTAGGCGATTACCCATATTGACCAGCCAGATATAACGATCGTAATCGAATTTAGTGGGGCGCATGGCACTGTCCACATGGGCGGTATCACGGCGCGTATATTCACCTACGCCCTGCGGGTCAATACGTGCCATTGGACCGTCCCAATCTGGTGCATTGTCACGGCCCGCTTCCCATGGATGTGTGACACATACCGCACCTTTATCTAAACGCCAGTCCATAAACCAACGATGCCATTTAAGCAGCCCATCAAATAAGGCATCAGCCCTGTCTCGACTGAACTGCGGATCTTTTAAATAAAGCTGCCTTGCCATGGTCGCTGCCACCGGCGGTTGTGTCACACCGGATGATGGCACTGGGCCCACACCACCCCATACATCCGGACCAGGAAAATAACTGTCATCAACAGTATGAAAAATGATATGCGGCACCATGCCATCCGACCATTGTGCAGCCATGAGCGTTTCAAGCTCTATCCAGGCTCGATCCATACTTATACCAGCAAAACCTATAGCGGCGAATGCACTATCCCAATTCCATTGATAAGGATATAAACCCTTTGTTGGTATGGTGTAGTGCCCTTTGTCATTGCCAGACATAATCTCTTTTGCCAGAGCATCCAGCTTATCAGCGTTTTTCATCAACAACACTACCCCTTCACCGAGCCAGCCGTCAGGCCACGGGTTATAAATTTCTCAAGCGCTAAAAACAAGACCATGATGGGTACCGTAGCAATAACAGCACCTGCCATTAAATGCTGACGTGGAATCTCTGAAGAATTAAGCATACTGACACCACGCGTTAGCGTGAACTTTGAAGGGTCGTCTAATAGCATAAACGCGAGCAGAAACTCATTCCAGGCAATCATGAACACATAAAGCGATACAGATACCAAGGCCGGCAAAGCCAGTGGCAACGTTATTTTTCGTATCACTTGCAAGCGAGTCAACCCATCCATTAATCCCGCTTCCTCGACTTCCACCGGTAAGCCTCTGAAATAGCCTTGCAGCATATACAGGGCAACTGGGATGGTAGTAACCGGGTAGATCAACACAATACCCGTTAATGTATTGCGCAAACCTGTGATCGAGAAAACAATATAAATCGGCAAGGCCAGCACGATAAGAGGCACCATGTATATCAGCAAAATACCCCTAGAAAACGCAACGCTACCTTTAAACTCAAGGCGTGCCACAGCATATGAACCCGGCACCGAAAACAACAAAGTAATCAGTACCGTGAGAACCGAAACAAACAAACTGGTTAGCAGATAACGACCAAAGTTAAATTGCCCAAAGAGCTCAAAATAGCTTCTGAACAGTTGCCAGCCCTGAGACAAATCAATTGAAAAATCCAGCGGGTTTTGTAGTAACGCCTGTTGCGACTTAAGGCTGGTCATAACCATGACATAAAACGGTATAAGCACGATGGCTGTGAAGAATATATAACCAACGCCTGTTAAAAACTGAACAACTGCGTCTTCAAACCGGTGCCGTGTTAAAGGCCCTGATTGCACATCTTTCAAAATCTGATATAAACCAAACGAAGCTGCAAGCCCCAGCAATGCACCAGCAATAGCTCGCCAAAACATCGAAACATTTTCTCCAACCACGATGACATCAAGTGGAGAAAACTGGAAAGCCGCTGCTGCAACAGTAATAAATGGGATCAAGATTCGCGGCTCTTTTATATGCAAGGTAAGTGAGCCTGCCATAACACCGAGCAATATACAGCCCCAAAGCGCAGGCTTGTAGCTATCACCAGTGGCGAAGGCCATGACCACCGCAACAGTGACTGCTAAAACCAGCATCCATAAAACACCAATTATAACGCTGAGCACTTCACCAATACGCAGTAAACTCATAAGCCATCCTCACGCGAGGCATAGCGTAAAAAGATAAAACTGAATATCAGCAAGACAACAAATATAACCACAGCAACAGCAGAACCCGCTCCAATATTGGAAATGGCAAAGGCTTGCTCATAGACGTTAACCGTGAGTGTTCGGGTACCAGCATTGCCACCTGTCAGCAGGAAAATATCGTCAAACTTATTAAAGGTCCAAATAAATCGCAGTAAAAAAAGTACGCTCAAAATACCCAATAGCTGGGGTACCGATAAGTACCAGAACTTTTGAAAAGGGCTGGCACCGTCCATGTTTGCCGCTTCATACATATCGCTATCTATCGATTGCATGCGGGCAAGGATAAACAGAAACGATAAAGGGAAGTAACGCCAAATTTCAAAAACGGTCACCATAATCAGCGCCAGTGGACGCTGACCAAAAAAATTAATGGGGGTTTCTACAACCCCCATTTGCAATAGCAAAGCGTTGACGGATCCTGAAAATGGATCCAGCAGAGTGACCCAGGTAAACGCCACAGCAATAATCGGCGATACATAAGGAAATAGATATAAGCCTCGCAGTATTCCCTGCCCTTTAAATTGCTTATTTAATAGCAGGGCTGCGAAAAGACCGACCAACAGCGCCCCTACAGTACCCACAACTGTATAAAAGGTCGTTGCCCAAATTACACTCGTAAATTCTTTACTATCAAAAATACGCCTGAAATTATCGAGCGTGAATTCACCGTTGGTCAGTACGCTATCCCCAACACCCAAAACAATGGGTTCGGTGGATTCGACAATGTTTTCGAGAGCATCTTTATCGCTATCAGAGGCAATCGGAATTCTTAATCGTTCATTAAAACCACCAGGTATTTCTCCAAACTCACAACGAAGCTTCTGGTTTTCCAAAAAGCAATTATCTGGCAAAGCACCCAGCGTCACAGAAACCGGTATCACATCAGAAAATGAAACATCACTGACCGCTTTGGATTGGGAAGAGTTTCTAACTCGATACTCCAAACGCAGCTTTTCATTTTTACCACGCAGGCTTTCGCGCACAATAGGTGCTACCGGCCGCAAATCTGCTAGCCCAACAGGTTTGACGCTGATCCAGAAAATGGCCAGTAATGGCAACAGGATAACCAGAAACACAACAAAGATGGTAGGAAACAACAAGCCCCAAGCGAGCCTCGCTTCGCGTTTAGCCAAAGCGCCACGTTGTGTTGGCGGTACAGCGGTTGGCATCAGTTCAGATTCTGGGGACAATTTTACAAAGGAATGTTTTATTGCGGCAGCCGATAGATGTGGCTATCCGTGGTTGTTTATTACAAACAACCACGGCGCCAAACTAGGTAGCTACGATAATCACTGTTTCGACAACCGCAACAAGTTAGCAACTAAGACAAAAAGGTTTATTCAATTGCACTCAGCTCACTATTTAAAGCTTCCACTGCACCAGCTGCATCAAGTTCGCCATCAATATACTGACGAACTACACGATTTATTGGCTGTGCATTAATCATTTTCGAAGCCAGCGACAACTGCCCATCAGAGACACCCCAGCGTTGCGAAACATCCAGACCACCAACAATTTCTGCAATCATTTCTTCAGCGTAAAGCTCCCCAAGTGGCGCTTTACGATCAACACCTACATCCAGTTTTGCCCAGGCTGCAGTGAATTTATCGGCTTCATCAGCAGTACCGGTTCGTACTGGAAATTTACCTTCTGGCGCAATGCTTAAGGTTTTCATATAACCATCATCCATGGCGTACTTGATGAAAGCCTGAGCGGTATCAACATCCGCATCAGCACTTATACCAAAGTAACGTACATCGCCCCAGGCCGCACCATCAGCATTTGAAGGGCCAGCAAAGTTAGTTACAATACCCGTCTTGGCAGCAAGCTCTTTTGTTTCAGGGTCATCGTTGATTGTTGGTGGTGCACTGTCCCGCAAGCCAGCAAGTTCATCCAGTATGAAAGGAGACCAGATGATCATGGCTGCCTGACCAGCAAAGTAAAGCTCGCGCGATTGCTTCCAATACAATTCTCCCGGAGGTGATGCCTTGGCTATCGCTTTATAGAAATCCAGCACTTCGGTTGTTGGGCCGGCTTCAAGCTCTTTAAAGCCATCGCCACCAACTGGTGATACGCCGTTTGCCAGGAACACATGTTCCAGTACCTGGCTCATAAAGTTTTCATCGACTTTGGTTGGTGCTACAAAACCGTACATGCTCGGCGGACTGTGCAAAGCATCAATTGCAGCCAATACGTTTTCATAAGAGGTAGGTGGTTCAAGACCTTTCTCTTCAAATAGATCGGCGCGATAAACCAACATCTGGGTCCAGCCATCAACGGGTACCGAGGTCACACCACCATCGTAGGCCGCCATGGCAATCGGGCCGGCTTTGAAGGTATCTGTACCGAGTTCTTCCAATACTTCGGTAGCAGCTTCAGTATCAAGAATGCCAGCTTCGGCCCATGGCAACGCGTACTGCAATGGGTGATACATTACATCGGGTAAATCGCCCGCGGCATAAGCCGCCGTAGCCCGAGTGCCATAGTCTTTTTCGGACACGGGGATGACTTCGACTTTATCGCCTGTCGCAGCTTCAAACTCTTTTGCCATGGCTTGCTGCTTTGCCAGACGATCCGGCTGTTCTTCTGTAGTCCAGAAACGAATATCACCTGCAGATACCGCTCCCGCCATTAATACAAGGCTTGCTGCACTGATAGTTTGCAGCACCTTATTCATGCTTTTGCATTGTTGTTTCATACCTTTCTCCCCGTTCTTATATGAATATTACCCTTGTAAGCACGCGCGATATTGCCTTTGATAATTCTTTAAAAAACACGTTTTTTACTTATGCGCACCTACCCTCATAAGGCACAAACTCTTGGTATAGAGCCGCCTCTAAACTTTAAATATATTAGAAAAAACAGTGTTTTATCTAAAATAACATGAGGCGTCCGTTAGTATGCCGAAGTTTTAACAAAGCCGCAATAATTTCCTTCCCGCTGGCGGGATACTGCTCAGCACAAGAATAATACGTTTCTGAAACGCAATTCTGTTGTCTATTTTTAGCAACGCTTATTGCGTAATGATCATTATCTAAATAGACTCGCCAGACACCTAGATTTCCAACGCTAAATTTAGCAAAAAAAGCCCTACAACTATATGAAAACTCATACTCGAGCCGTGGTAATTGGCGGCGGTATTGCAGGTTGCTCTACGCTCTACCACTTGACACAAGAGGGCTGGACAGACGTCGTATTAATTGAGCGGGACGAACTAACATCCGGCTCTACCTGGCATGCGGCAGCACAGGTGACACAGTTTGGTGGTAACCAGACCATGATTGGACTCAAACGCCACAGCATTTCGCTTTATCAAAAACTGGCACAGGATAAGGACCACCCTTTTTACTATCACATAACTGGCGGTATGCGTACTGCATACACGCAGGACCAAATGGATCAGTACAAATATCACATTGGCCTTGCAAAAGGAATGGGTGTGGAAATGGAATTGATCAGCCCCGAAGAAGTACATAAGCGACACCCTTTATTGGAATCAAACGACATGCTCGGTGCTTGGTGGGACCCATTGGATGGTTATATTGATCCTGCAGGCATCACTCAAGCGCTCGCACGTGCAGCGCGAAAAGCGGGTGCAGAGGTTTATCGGTTTAATCCGGTAGAAAATATTAGCCGCGGCAAAAACGGCGAATATTGCGTCCATACCAAAAACGGCGACATTACTTGTGAAGTTGTTGTTAATGCCAGTGGCTATCGAGTCAACGAAGTAGGCAATATGTTAGGCGTGACGCACCCGGTTACTTCCATGGAGCATATGTATTTCCTGACTGAAACCATTGAGCAAATTGAACAACTGGATTTTCGTGTGCCGATTATTCGTGATCCCGGGGATGACTTTTACAGTCGCCAGGAAAAAAAGGGGTTATTGGTCGGTGTATATGAACAAGCCTGTAAAACATTTGGCATGGACGGTATTGATCCGAACTTCACTAAAGACTTGTGTCCATCCGATTTAGATCGATGTCTGGACAACA
>CALHRQ010000058.1 GCA_938038175.1 uncultured Granulosicoccaceae bacterium
GAGCTCGCTACGGTTGCGTGAGACCGCTAAGACCAGGATCTTAAAGCGCACTCAAGCGTTCGATGCCAACGAATATGCACTATCTAAGCAGTGACACAGAGACAACATAAGCCACATACCAATTTTCTTGCAATGGCTGCTTGCCGGTGTTTCAATGCAAATGCGATCTTTTTTCGCGACTATGTCCGATAAACAACAGATCAAACCACTGGAGGGATAATCATGTTCGTAAAAGAACAGAAGAACCACTCGAACGATAAACGCTATGGCAAAACCCTGGGGGCATCACTGGCTTTAGTTGCAAGCTTAGTAATGTCGTCCACGCCAGTATTGGCAGCGGATGTCACCATGAACCTGGGTTTTGGCGCACCAGAAGAATCCATTTACGGCCGCTTTGGCAAAATATTCAAGCAAAAGGCCGAGGAATACACCAATGGTGGTGTTGAAGTAAAACTGCGTTGCTGCAATCAAATCTCAACAGAAGATGAGGGCTTTAAAGCAATGCAGTTAGGAACTGTAGATGGTTTTTTTATCACGGCCAATAATGTTTCACCACATTGGCCACTCATGGACGTCACTGTACTGCCTTACATCTTTCAAGATACTGCACACCTTGAACGCGTTGTCGATGGTGAGGTTGGTAAAATCATGCGCGACAGACTGCAAAAAGACACCAGTGTTCACCTGCTCTCTTTTGGCCCAGCCCTATACCGTGATTTTTATAATTCAGTGCGCGCAGTCAACACCATGGCTGATATGGATGGTCTAAAAATCCGAGTACCTAAAAACGAAGTTATGCTGGCAACCTTCGAGGCCTTTGGTGCTAACCCTGTGCCACTTGCCTGGTCTGAAACACCCACTGCACTGCAAACCGGCACCGTAGACGGTGGTGACAATGGCACCTCGTTTATTCGCGACATGAAATTCTATGAGTTTGAACCACACTTAGTGATCCTTGAACATTTTGTTGCAATGGCACCGCTGTTTGCAGCAGACAGTTTTATGAAGCGCCTTAGTGATGAGCAACGCGAGCAAATCATCAAAGCAGCCGAAGATGCCGGAGCCGAACTTCGCAAGCAAGTTCTGACAGAAACAGAAGAGATACGCTCATGGCTTTCCACAGAGGGCGGTATGGCAATGACACGTCCGGACAAGGCAGACTTTATTAAAGCCGCACAGACGGTACAGCAAACATTCGCTGAGGAACGCGGGCAGGATTTTGTTGATCTGGTCAATCAGATTCAGCAAGCCGCAAACTAAATAATAATTTAGTAGATTAAGTTTGCTTCATGATGCAAGTATTTTTAGCAGTCTGAAGCAGCGCTGTGAAGCAAGTAGTTCCAGAGTGTCTATATTAGTGCCACGTTCAAGGAACTACTTGCTCACAACTTACCTACTATAGCAATCCCGCCATGAACGCCATGGCTTCGGTTTTTCACCTCCGCACGCTTAACGCTATGAAAGTACTTAGATGGCTTGAAAGGAATTTTGAAGAGCTGATCTGTTGTAGCTGCCTCGTCATAATTGCAATAAGTGTTTTTTCGCAAGTTATAGCCCGCTATATATTCGATGTCGCACTTCATTGGACAGAAGAGGTTGCTGCGATCAGCATGGTTTGGGCTGTCTATACTGGCGCCTCTTTATGCATTCGCGAGCGGTTTCATATCCGCATTCTAGTTGTGGTTAAATCGTTTCCAGACAAGTTTGGGCGCTACATCATTTTTATTGCCGATATTTTCTGGGCCTTCTTTTGCCTGTTTATGCTTAAAGTGGGTTACGAATACCTCACAGTTCTGTGGAAATATCCAACCATTAGCCCCAGTCTTGGTATCAATCAATTTTATCCACAGTCGATATTGATCATCGGCTACACACTTATGCTTATCCGCTTACTACAAAACTACATTAGTTGGTGGCGAGAAGGCGCTGTTGGCATACCTGGCATGTTAAACGAAGAGTGGGATGATGTGCCGCTTGCGAGCCGCGACTCATGAGTCCACTCGCCATACTCGCCATCGTCTTTGTGGCACTAACGCTTATTGGTGTTCCGCTGTTTGTCTCGGTTGGTTTAACCACGGCGCTGGCTTTATTTTTAATCGATATTCCATACACTCTGTTGGCACAAACTGGCTACGGCAGTCTAACGCCTTTTCCACTATTAACCATTCCCATGTTTGTGCTGGCAGGCAGGCTTATGGAAGTTGGCGGAATGGCCACTCGCATGATCTCCATTGCAACAGCGCTTGTTGGTGCTTATCGTGGTTCGATGGGGCTAGTGACTGTTTTCGCCTGCATGCTGTTTGCAGCGCTATCTGGCTCAGGGCCAGCGACCACTGCCGCAATTGGGTCGGTTACGGTGCCGGCCATGAAACGCGATGGCTATGATGTCCCTTTTGCAGCCTCAATAACCGCCAGCGCAGGCGCACTCGGCAGCCTGATACCACCATCAAACCTAATGATCATTTATGGCCTGGTGTCGGAGACGTCCATTCCACGTCTATTTTTAGCAGGCTTACTTCCAGGCTTTTTGGTTACCGGCTTATTAATGATCACAACTTATATCATCGCCAGACGCCGTAACTATGGTGGTGACGGTGCCGCCTTTTCATGGTCGCCTTTTTTAAAGGCACTGTGGGAAGGCAAGTGGTCTATTGGCGCACCAGCACTGATCCTCGGCGGGATTTATGGTGGTGCTTTTACACCAACCGAGGCTGCGGGCATCGCGGTGTTTTATTCTTTGTTTGTAGGTTTTTTTATCTATCGCGAACTCACCTTGCAAAAAATCATCGCAGCTCTACGCTTCACCGCTTTACTCACCGGCATATTGATTATCCTCACACCCACACTTGCCTTCGGCCAGCTCACAGCGTTTTATGATGTACCTTCGGCAGTACAGACAGGCATAACATCGCTGACAGACAACCGTGTACTGGTATTACTGTTGATTGGCGTTTTCTATATCTTCATCGGCACCTTCATGGAATCACTGGCGCAAATTGTTTTATTTACCGCGGTGTTTCTTCCACTGGTGACATCCCTTGGTGTTGATCCAGTCATGTTCGGTATCTTCACTGTTATCACTTGCGAAATCGGCTTTCTTACACCTCCACTTGGCGCTAACTTAACCGTTGCAGCACGTATTTCTGGCATTTCCATAGAGCGTATCTCAGTGGCTGTATTGCCCTTTATTCTGGCTTATATAATCGGCATGGTATTTCTTGTCGTATTTCCAGACATCACTTTGTTTCTCCCTGATTTTTTCTATGGCGAAGCTAAATAGAACTGCCTTTTGGATGCACAATTATTAACGCATCGCTTTTTAAAGTACAATTTTTAAATGCATCACTTTATTAGACACAATTTTTAAGCACTCGTATTAGAGAGGCCTTGTATGTTTGACTACATTTTAAAAGGTGGCGAAATATTCGACGGCACTGGTCGCGATGGGTACCTAGGTGATATTGCGATCAAAGATGGTCGTATAAATGATGTGGGCACACTAAAGGATGCAAAAGCAAAAGAAGAAATTGATGTTTCAGGGCTTGCAGTTTCACCAGGCTTTATCGACATGCACACGCATTCCGATTTCACACTGATTGCAGATGGTCGCGCAGAGAGTCAGGTTCATCAAGGCGTCACCACCGAAGTTATCGGCCAGTGTGGCATCAGCTGCGCACCCGTTTGTTCTCATGATCATATTCCCACCGTGTCGCCCTGGTACACAGAAGGTGCGTCACACCAGCAATGGCATAGTTTCAGCGAATACCTGGATGCGCTGGATGCAACAGAACTGGGCGTTAACGTCATGGCATTTGTCGGCCATGGGACGATTCATCGCGCTGTGCTTGGCGATGAAATGCGCGCAGGCGAACCCGATGAGGTTGAGCAGATGGCGCGAATGGTTGATGAAGCGATGGACCAGGGAGCGGCTGGCTTCTCAAGTGGCCTTGAATACTGGCCCGGCATTTTGGCATCCCCCGAACACCTTGTGCCACTGTGCGAAGTGGCGGCTAAGTACAAGCGCTTGTATGCCACCCATGTCAGAAACAGAGATACACAATACGATCTTGGTTTTACCGAAGCGATTTCAACTGCTCGCCAGTCTGATGCGAAGTTACAGATCTCGCATATACAGCCCAAGTTCGGTGCGCCAAAGCATGCTATGGAACACACGCTGGAGATGATTGATATCGCAAGGCGTCATGATTCAGATATTGCGTTTGATGTCATCCCACACGACTGGAACCACACTATCATGGCTGGCATTCTACCCAAGTGGGCACAAGCAGGCGGCTTTGAGGAAGTGCGCAAACGCTTAAGTAATCATGAGGACCGCGAAAGAATAAAAGCCAACCCCAAACCCATGTGGCTTATCGTCAAGGCCGAAAAATGGAGTGACATCGTGCTGCTTAATGCCACGCATAACAAAGATATTATTGGTGCAGACTTTGAAGAAATTGGCCGCATGCGTGGTGTGGACCCCTACGATGCAGTGCTGGATATCATGCTCGAAGAAGGCGATAACCTGATGGGTGCGTTGTGGTCTTCAAAATCATTTTTGGACAGTGATATAGATCTGTGCCTTCAGCAACCAGAATGTGCCGTGATATCCGACACAGTAGCAGTAGCTAATGACGGTATATTAAAAGACCACGTCGGTTCACTAAGTGGTTATGGATGGGCTGCCCGCTTTCTACAATACTACGTTCGCGACCGTGCAGTTTTAGGACTAACAGAAGGCTTACGCAAGTTAACGTCTATCCCCGCCGAGCGCCTGGGCTTAAAAGACAAGGGTAAGCTTTTACCTGGCTACTGCGCTGATATTTGCGTGTTCGATCCTGATAGCATTGCCAGTAACTGTTCTGCTAAAAATCCTCGACGGTATGCAACAGGTATCGCGCATGTGTTAGTGAATGGAAAATTGTCAATTCATTACGGTGCGCGTACTCCTGTTAATGCGGGCCGTGTAGTACGCGAATTTTAGTAAACCGTTAGCAATCAACAGAACTAGCCATAATTTCACTGGTCTATAGATACTATGGTGACACTCAAATAACACTTGCTATATGAGCATCATCAGGTCCAAAAACAGCCATGCTTAAACGATTCATATTTTTTACGGGATTCAATACTCTGTTAAGGCTTCAACTCTTAACTTGCTGGCTATGGGCACAGCCCTCTTCCGCCTTGGCAACCGAATCAGTAAAACAGATTGCAAGCTTTCCTCAATGGCCAGGTGTATCCCAACTGATCAGCTACGGCAATCGTATTTGGTTTGTTAATAGCCAGCCCTTTAGAGATACCAACGTCGCTGATATCTACAGTTACGATCCTGCCAACAAAATAACTCAGTATGAACGCAGCCTCTTCACTCAAGATGCAGGCAACCCGGTTGTGCACCGCGGTTTGTTGTACTGGCCATTTGAAGACCCAAGGCGTAGTGCAGGCGCGGGCGAATACGCGATCACCGATGGAGAGAACTGGCAATGGCACGCCATGCATGAGGGGCGAGCTATGCACGTGCATGCAATTAACGTATGCGATGATCAGTTAGTCGCGGTTACCGGTTCATGGACCGGGCAGTTTCTGATTTTTAAGGCAGATAATAGTCGCTGGAACGTGGAATATGATTACCCAGCAGCACCCTCCTCGTTTAGTCGGCTGGTGAACGTTGCTCAGTTTAAAGATCAATGCATAGTAAGTGCTTCAGCCAACAGAAAAAAAGAGGCAAAACTTTTCGCAATGGGTGAAGCTGGCCCGGTTGCGCTAGCTGGGTGGCCAGTAAGCGATCGTGTGGATGGCTTAACCATTCATAAAGATGAGTTGTTCGCATTTGCAGACACTGGCAATACTCGACAGTTATTGCGATACAACGGAACACAGACTGACAGTATTAGACTACCAGACACCGACAGGCCTCGCGCACTACATTCAAACGGCAAGCAACTGTGGCTAGTTACCCAGCACTACCAAAACGAAAATCAAAAAGGACAGCTATGGTTATACCGAGGTGATGGAGAATTTATTCCAATAATAGGCTTACCTGAAACGCCAATCTCTGTTTCTAGCCTGGGGCAGCAAGTATACATTGGTGGCTACAACAAAGACGGTGGTAGCTTATGGACCTACGAGCAACAGCCCAAGAACAATACAACTTCAATCGACTCTGCCGATACAGAATTAAAAATATCCACACTTGCTTCACCGCGCCATCACAGAATGAATGAAGCGCGTATTAAGCAACTTTATGATGAGTTAACCAGCATCATTGTTCAGCCCGGCATAACAGATAATTACGCACGTAGTTTACGGGACAGTTTTGCCCGCCACCCTGCGCGGCATGAACCAGAATTTGGCGAAGCACTCAGTCGCCTGATCGACTTACCTATTACCGATGGCAAAGTAACGATGTTCACGCGTCGAACTATTTCTCGTCAGGACCTTATCCGCTGGTATGTATTTAATGCCATGGCAATCAATGGCTATGGTTATATTGATCCTAAATGGATTAACAAAACCAATACACTCGACATTCCTGATAGCGGAAAGCTGTTTGATCCTGCTGTTGCAGCCATCGTTGCAAGCGGATGGATCAATCAAAACGACAAAGATACGGTATCTGCCTTATTAGACCGATTGAACAACATTGCATCATCCGAAGCTATAAGGTCGGATATCATTGGCGCTCTCACAGCGATAACCGGGCAGCGTTTTGGTTATGATAAAGAAAGATGGAATGAGTGGTGGCGATTACAGCTATGACACGCTTGTGGTAATAGTGAGATACCTAAATCGTAAAAACTATTCAACTTTGAAATAATATAACTATTTTTTAACAAATAAAGTTCTCTCAGCAATAGAGCTTAAGGAGGTGCGTACAGAATGCACGATGAAGATTGATGAGTAGCAGAAAACACAGAATTCGGTTTCAAAAGAATCCCTCGCTACAACGCATCAACGGCCATTCGCGCAAAGGCGTTAGCGGTTGGAGAGGCAGAAACACACCTATCCCGGTCAGTGTATGTGAACTACCCAATTAATGAAGACGTTAGCTGTCTGCCGCAGCAATAACACCAGCTGAACAAGCGGCACGTTCACTAACGCCTGGGGATGCTTCCACGAACGCCAGCGAAACCCTGCATCAAAACGGCTACTAGTACAATTGCGCCACCCATAATGGTGTTAATGGCTGGAATTTCGCTCACAGCCCACCATACCCACAATGGTGACAGTGCGGTTTCCAACAAACCCAACAAGGGTATTTGAGCTGCAGGAACACTCTTAGACCCCAGTGTTATAAAAATAAAACCACAGCCAACTTGTAAACTGCCAAGACATGCTGCAACCAAAAAATCCCGACCCGATATTGCCAGACTATCGACTAATGGCATTAGCATGGGAATACACATAGCCGCAGCAACTAATCCACCCAATGCAGTCGGTGCCATCATATCGCGCTGTGGACCAAGGTAGCGCAACAGCACAACGAAGCATGCGAATGACAGAACAGCCCCTATAGCGTACAAAATACCCACAATATCTCGAGCATCTATACCACCTAACACCATCACACTAACGCCCGCGAAAGCCAAGGCCATAGCCACCCAGGTTAATACTCTAATTGGCTCGCCAAGAACGAAGTAGGCCAGCACGCCCGCGACAACTGGGCCGGTGCTTAACAACAACACTGTGTTAGCAACGCTGGTATTGAAAAGACTGAGAAGATAACCGATGAATCCAAATGCGAGTAATAGCGAAACCAGCAAATCAACTGGTCTGATTTTCAAAAACTGTTTTTTAAACGATTGACGATCTCGAACAAGTAAAAACAGTGCAACAGTCGCTGTGAATACCAGTGATCGATAAAATAGAATAGTCCAGGGACTTGCCTGATCAACAAACCTGACCAGAAGCCCGCCAGAACTGAGAAAGATACCCCCAAGCAAAACGTATAACACGCCTTTGGAATAAGATTGTGCCATTATTTAAAACGGCATCGCCAAAAGTGGTAGCTGCTCAAGGCCTTAGTAATTGCGCACACCATCTTCAGGTGCAGCCCGCGGCACCAGCGCTCTTACCAGGCTTGTCATATCCAGAATACCAACAGGTTGCTTGTCTTTCATAACAACATAAGAGTGGGAAGTATCACCTCCAGAGCGAGCTATCATACTTTCAAGCGTATCGTCGTAATCGACTTCGCCGTGCGCATTACTGGGGATCTCTCCAACCAACGGTGTCATGATGGAACGCACTCTGAGTACACGTGCTCGATTAATGTCACTAACGAAATCTTCAATGTATGGGTCGCTAGGGTGCAGCAAAATATGTTGGGGCTCACCCTGCTGAACAACATAGCCATCTTTTAAGATAACCAGGTGATCTGCCAGCTTCAATGCCTCGTCAAGATCATGCGATATAAAAACAATTGTCTTGTGTAATTCTTGTTGCAGTTCCAGCAACAGGTCTTGCATGTCAGTACGGATCAACGGATCAAGCGCTGAGAAGGCCTCGTCCATTAACATTATTGGCGAATTAGAAGTTAAAGCTCTTGCAATACCCACTCGCTGCTGCATACCACCAGAGAGCTGATGCGGATAATGGTCACCAAATCCTTCAAGACCAACACGGTTTATCCATTTATCTGCTTCAGCAAGGTATTCGCGCTTGGCAACGCCGCGCACCTTAAGTGTAGTGCCCGCGTTCTCCAATACGCTCTTGTGTGGCAGCAGTGCAAACTTCTGAAACACCATAGACATAACCTGACGTCTAAGGTCGCGTAGTTTGTCTTCATCGTATGCAAGAACATCTTCGCCATCGACATCGATTTGCCCTGCCGTGGGTTCTATCAATCTATTAAGATGCCGAATCAATGTAGATTTACCAGAGCCAGAGAGCCCCATAACTACAGTAATATTGCCGGCACGCATATTAACGTTTATATCCCTTAAGCCCAGTACGTGTCCATGCTCACTGAGTAAGTCCGCTTTTGTTGTTCCATCATAGACGTGCTGCAATGCGGCAGCTGGGTCGGGGCCGAAAATCTTATACAGATTACGGATAGAAACTTTTATATCATCAGTCACTTTGGCGTACTCGCTTAATGTTTCTGTGCAGCGTTCACACGATTAAGTGCAGCTTTGGTTACACGATCCAAGATTATCGCAAGAAGCACGATACCGAACCCCGATACCAAGCCAACCCCAAGCTCCAGATTACGAATACCACGCAGCACCAATACACCCAGACCCGGTGCTGATACCAGTGAAGCAATAACCACCATCGCAAGGCTCATCATTATTGTTTGATTGATACCCGCCATAATGTTTGGTAGTGCCAATGGAATTTGCACACCAAACAGTTTTTGTTTATCGGTCATGCCAAACGAGTTGGCAGCTTCAATAACATCTTTATCAACCAGCCTGATGCCAAGATCGGTTAGCCGGATAACGGGTACGATTGCATACAGAATAATCGCCACGCCATATAGTTTTGGCTCGGTTATAGAGAATAAGAAGATCAGTGGTATCAAATACACAAACGGTGGTAGCGTTTGCAACATATCTAATATTGGAATAACGATCCGTTGTAAGCGATCGCTTCTAGACATCGCTATACCGATGGGCACACCCAACAGCACACACAAGAACGCACAGACATAAATAACAGCAAGTGTTTGCATGGCGTGATCATAGTGATCAACAAAAGCCAAAAAGGACAGGCAAGCAATAACGAAAACAACCAGCTTCCACGACTTTGAAGCCAGATATACAACGAGTGCCAATATAGGAAACATGATCCACCAAGGTGTCGCCTCAATAGTTGAGAGCGCAAATTCCAAAAGCCAGCTCAGTGGTTGTGTTAGCGGATCAAGCACAAAGCGCAATACACCTTTAATAGCAAGAAAACCATCTTCTACGCCTTTGGTTACATCGCGTGATTGACCAACCGATGCACAGGCATTGTGTAATTCATCCAATGATGGAAACGGAATATCAAACGATGATTCTTCTTTTACAACGCCCGCTTTTGCAAGCAAATCTGCCATTGAGACAGGACCATCAGCCGTTTTACCTGCATCACACCAATCGCGAAGACCAAGGCTGTTAAAGAGGGAATCGTAGAAAGCCATATTGAAGAGTCCTTAAACCTGCACCAGAACGAGCACGTTATCAGATGGTGAAAAACCTCAGGCGCACAGTGTGCGCCCGAGACTACAACATATTCAGCCGTTTACTTAATCAGAGCTGAGAGTTTTCCTTTGGCTTCATCATTAACCCAGCCAGACCAAACGTCAGAATGATTAGACAGGAAATGTACAGCGGCTTCTTCTGCAGAAGCACTGTTGTTATCCTGCCAAGCCAATGTGCTGTTCAGGATATTGATATCGAAGCTGATACTGCTCATTAATTCGGCGATATCAGGTTCGCGCTCAGCTAACGCTGAAGTAGCAACTGTCAATACTGGGGCTGGTGGGAAATCAGAAACACCAGGTGATGCGGTTTCTTTATTCGCATTTGACTTGTGGATTGCTTCATCAATATCACCAATTTTGACCTGAACCATTGGGTACTTACCGAGTACAGCTGTTGGTGCCCAGTAGTAACCAAACCAAGGCTTCTTATCTTCGTATGCTGATGCGATAGAAGTACCCAGAGTTTCACCGGAACCGTGATCGAACACGTCCATTTTGTTGCGCAAACCAAGAGCGGTGATGATGTTGTCATTTACGATACGACAACCCCAACCATCAGGACAGTTGTTGAAAGTACCACCAACCAATTCTGGGTTAGCCATAACACCTTCGATAGTCAGTAGTTCAGGGTTTGATTCTGCAAGGTATGCAGGAATCCACCAACCCTCAACACCACCGGGGTTGAAAACTTCAGCCAGACGGTTAACTTTACCATCAGCTTCGAGCTTCTGATAAACATCGCCAGTTGAGTTTAACCACAATTCAGTAACGATATCCGGCTCGCCGTTTTCAGCCAAGGACGCAACAGATGTAGTTGTTGCAGAAGGTACTTTTTCTACGGTACAACCGTATCCTTGCTCCATGAGGAATTTGGATACTTCGGTAATGATCTGGGAAGAAGCCCAATTCATTTCAGTGATAGATACGTTGCCACAGGCAGCAAGTGCAGGTGTAGCAGTGAACATAGAGGCGGCAGTAATAAGGCCTGCGGCAAGTTTTAGAAGCTTTCTCATATTTTCTCCAGAACAGTTATCAGACCACCCTATTGTCTTTACACACTCGATGTCTTAGGGTGGCGCGGACTCGGTCAATAATCAAACGATGTTCATATGCCCACCGCTTGATACCTGAATAATTTAACCTAAACGGACGATGTACCTAGCTACCGAGAGCGACTTGTGTGGTTGTATTTTTGCCGTATTGTCGAAATTGCGACACAAGTAGCCTTCAAAGAGACAGTGCAAAATTTACAATACGTTTTGATTGGATCAGATGCGTGTTGAAATCGAGATTGGGGGTGATCGAAATGCCGGTGTAGAGATAACACAGACAACCAGCAGCAAGATTTAAACGATAGAAAAGGACGACGCTAGTAAAGATGGCTCGTCGAAGCTATACGTTCAAATAATAGGCAACTCTTCTGCAGCCCGCTGAGTCAACAATCGCGCACTTGCTTTGCCAAGTACAATATTTTCCTCATGCACCATCATGTGCCCGCGACCATAGGTCAGAGAGGGCTCGATGGTCAACACCATATTTTCCTTCAGTTCTGTTTCATCGAAAACGGCATGCGAGGGTTGTTCCGTAAGCTGCATACCCAAGCCATGACCAAGCCGGCCAATATCACCACCGCTGTCGTCAAGCTCGGCTATTACAGCAGACATCGCATTGAATAGATCACGACAAGTATTGCCGGGTCGAGCGGCATCGATACCAGCCTGAGTTGCCCTCCACAACACGTGATAAGCAAGCCTGGCTTCATCGGTGGCTTGGCCAATTGCCCAATTACGATCAAAATCGCAAAAGTATCCATCCCAGGTACAGCCCGTATCCATCATCAGTACATCACCTTGCTTTAATGGCCTTTGTGAAGGTGGAGAAATAACATCTGCATAACCCCCCTGATCAGCAGCTCCAACCACATAGGGCGCATCATCGGCACCCTGGCCTATCGCTGTTTGACGAAACTCTCTGAACACTGATTCAAGCGGCATACCCTCTTTAACGAATTCAGGCACCTTGGAAAAAGCTGCCGAACCAACAGAACAGATAAAGCCAAGCTTTTCTATTTCGGCAGCGGATTTAACCATCCGCAGCCCTTGCACCAGTTTTGTCGCATCAGAGATTTGTAAGCCTGGCAATGCTGCGATCAATCGCTCCCAATCACCCAACGGCATTCGCAGCGACGTCTCATGACCTTTCATTACACCTAAGTTGGCGGCATTGGATGCAAGCGGTGTTAACAGATCGATCAATAAGCTCACGCCGTCATCTTTTGGTGCGGGCGCACTCCAAGTACGAATATCATCAAGCCAGCTTTTTCGCATTAGCGCCGCACCAATCTCTGGTATGAGAGCGATAGGTTTACCCTCAGCCGGTACGAACACAAACCACGGCCGCGTCGGACTCTGCCAGAACAAGGTATGAAAACCGGTAAAGTAACGAACCTCTGGCTCAGTCATTAACAAGATACCATCAAGTCCCTGCTGAGCCATCTGATTTTGCGCACTCTTTGTGCGAGCTAAAAATTCTGCATCAGGAAAGCCGCGTACTGGTGCTTCAAGCAACATGTTTATCGTCCAATAATAAAGCTGTGCGTATTGATCGCGTTGAATACGCTAACAGTAGATAGACAACCGACCATCATTGTAGACACGCGCCTTTTTTAACACTATGCCATAACAGGTCATTACAGCATCGAGCCAAAGCGACATGTGCTTGCTATACGCTTGATTTAGTAGAAGTGTTGATGATATACCAGAAGGTGTACATGTAAGGAATCGTAATGGAAAAGCTGTCACAGCAACAAAGAGATCAGTTCTGGCGCGATGGCTTTTTAGTGGTCGACAATGCCATCAATCCAAACAACCTGGCAAAACTTCAAGAACAATTTGCCACTTGGGTAGAAGAGAGCAAAGCTGAAACAGATGACTTTGGCGAAACCCTCGATGGTCGCCCGCGGTTCGACCTACAGCCAGGCCACAACGAAAAACAACCAGCACTTCGAAGGGTGCAATCGCCTGAGGAAGTATCTGATATCTACGCAGATACAATGCGCAATGCACACATGGTGGATTTTTGTGCCGAACTCATCGGACCTTCTATCCGGTTTCATCATGGCAAAGTGAACTCCAAGCTACCGGGCAGTGCAACTCAGGTTAAGTGGCATCAGGACTTCCTGTTTCAACCAATGACACACCACGACATGATCACTTGCTTATTATTTGTAGATGAAGTCACACTTGAAAACGGACCGTTGGAAGTACTACCAGGAACTCACAATGGCCCACTCTATTCGCACTGGCATGATGGTGTATTCACCGGCTCAGTAGCTGATGAAATAATAGAACCGCAAAAAGATAAGATCGTAAAATGTACAGGACCTGCTGGCGCTGTTTGCCTGATGCACGTCAACTTGTTACACGGCTCTGCACCTAATCTGTCCGATAAACCACGTACACTTTATATTACAACCTACTACAGTGAAGACGCCATTGAGTTGAGTGAGAATCATTTACCCAGCAAATTTACACACGAATTAGTGCGAGGTGAAGCATCAGGGCGCGTTCGTTGCACGCCATATGAAATGGAGTTACCTGCTGTTCCCAAGGCAACTTCATTTTTCGCTCAGCAGGAAGGTGCTGACAAGGCTTAAGCCTTGCGAGACTATAAAGCTTATTCTTTTATTCTCTTAATTTTGAGGAAGCTATCTTATGATGCAAAATCAGGCGAACCTTGAAACGCTGAACTTCGATACCGATGATGGGCTAGGCCAACGCGCACGAATTGGTTTGATCATACTGCAGTCAGATCAAACCATAGAGCATGAAATGGCAAGACTACTCAGCGGCGAAGGTGTAGCGCTTTATCACGCACGTATTCCCAATGCCACTGAAGTCACCACAGATACACTGCGAAAAATGGAAACTGATTTACCGTACACTGCTTCCCTTCTACCGCCATCCTTCGACTTCGATGTTATTGGGTACGCCTGCACATCAGGTGCAACAATGATCGGCGAAGATCGTGTAAACCAGATTATACGCAATGTGCACCCGCAAGCTAAAACCAGCAATCCTATTAGCGCGTGTAAAAGAGCACTTAAAGCACTAAAGGTCAAGCGCATTGCACTGCTCACTCCCTACTCGCCAGACGTCACCTCAGAGATGCAAGAAAACCTTCGAGCTGCGGGTTTTGAGATTAATGCAGTTGCATCGTTTAACGAATCCGATGATTTTACCGTAGCGCGTATTAGCAGCGACAGCATCCTTGCTGCCGTTCTGAGTGTCGGTGCACGTGACGATTGTGATGCCGTGTTTATCTCCTGTACAAGTTTAAGAGCGCTGGACATCATCGCGCAGGCAGAGACAAAATTAAACAAGCCGGTGATCTCAAGCAACCAGACACTTGCCTGGGATTTAAAACGACTTACAAGCCTTCAATCCAATCTTAAAAATTGTGGGCAGCTTTTTCAGTTAAGCTAAACGGGTTCTCAGCGTTTCACCAATAGGATCAGTCTCATGACCAAGCCGTTGCCGTCAAAGGCGCAAGTCGTCATTATCGGTGGAGGCATACACGGGTGCTCTGTGGCTTATCACCTGGCTAAAGGCGGCTGGACCGACATCATACTGTTAGAGCGCAAGCGGCTAACGAGCGGTACAACCTGGCACGCTGCGGGCTTGGTGGGTCAACTTCAAGGCAGCCATGCCACCACTGCATTCGCAAGCTACGGAATTGAGTTACTGCAAGAGATAGAGGCAGAGACAGG
>CALHRQ010000059.1 GCA_938038175.1 uncultured Granulosicoccaceae bacterium
GTGCCAGGTAAAATGGCCGTTACACAGCGGTACTTTTCTCGATAGGCCCTTGTTGCATCATTGTCTTCAATCACAATGGCAACCATACCGGCAATATTGCCTTGTTGTTGCTCCACCAACTGAATAGCACCGTGCATTGAACCGCCAGTTTCAACCCATTGATCAACAAGCAGTACACGAGTTTTAGGGTGAAACGCGGGCTTTCGTACTTCCATATCCTGGGTGCGGCCGGAATAGTTGGTAAAGGTTGCACTGTCTGTTTCTACACATAATTTGCCGGCCTTTCGTATAGGCAAAAAGCCTTTGCCAATGCGCGCTGCTATAGCCGAGCCCAAAACAAAGCCCATAGCATCAAGGCCTGCAACCACATCAATGGCGCTTGGGTCCAGCTCTTCACACAAATCGTCTAGCAGATCATGGAATGCTTCGCCATTGATGTAAATGGATGTTGGATCCAACCAGGCAAACTTATCACCTTTTGTATTGGGTGCCATTAAGGCGAAGTACCAACGGTTATCTCGAGGGCCTTTGTCTCTACTCATAGCTATATACTCACAATTCTTCGATAAAAAAGAATAACAATCCCAAATGAACAATCCCAGGTGATCGACCGCTGATGATCAACCGCAGAGTAATAAACCCATCAGCGCTGAGTATGTTGCATGAGTTTAGCCAGTCGTTCAGGATCTATATTATAAAAATCATCTTTGATATTGATCCCGGTTGCAACCAACACACAGTCTACAAAAGGTGTATAGCTCAAAACGTTTTCTGGTGTTATGCCTGAGGCAAGCGCCACCGCAGTGTCTTCGCAAGCTGCACGAAAGGTTTTTATTTTCTTAAGATCGGCACTCTTGCCAGTGGCTATTCCTGATGTGGTAACAACATCCATATATTCACAGGCAATCGCCGCACTTTTACCGTAATCCTCAGCACTGACTTCGCGTTGTTTTTTAAAAGCAGTTCCACCAAAATACAAACCGTCCCATCCACATTCAGCCTTGATTTTAGCAATCTCTAATGCTTCTACCTGTTCATCAGGGCTACAGCGTTCATCTATGCGTGCATCATCGGCCCAGTAGCCGTCAACTCGAACACCCTCTTCCAGAAGCTTTGCCAAGACAGGAAAAGCCACCTTCCCGGTTTTTGCAAGAAAATTAACACCAAGCCAGAGACTGGGAAAAATTTGCCGTACATGCTGGATAACAGGCAGAAGTTCTTCGTAGGCGAAATCGTGGTTTATCAGAAAAACGCCCGGGCAGCCGCCCTCTATAGCCAGCCTGACATTCTTCTCAGCCTGAGCATTATCAAGCACATGAATCACAGGGAGAACAAGCAGCCCGGCATTACTTTCGCGCTCATCTGTTTTTGCATTTCCACTCTTGTCAAAGTGTTTTTTTAACTGCTGCCGATTCATTTATTACTATTGTTCTCAATAACTAAGGTGCTAAAAATAGCGTCGATATTGGTCAACGGTTGCCATCAGGGTATCACAGGCAAGTAATCTGAAAACTCCAGCCGCGCTCCACCCGACAAAGCCTATAGGCGCTAATTGAAAAAAATTCGTTGTTATCACGGACAAAGGTGTGATTTACTGTTATCAACCGTATTTTTTGCTTTGGACTGCAAGCAGTACAGCGCTTCGAAATCCACACAATTTCAATTCAGTTGATAGGAGTAGAAAATGAGCGATAAAAAAAGCAGCATTTTAAAACCCACTCGACGTCAGTTTATTAAATATTCAGGAATGGCGGCCATTACGGCGCCTTATATCAGCCGCTCCTGGGCGCAAACGACCGAAATCAATATGCTTGCCTGGTATGGCCACGGCGAGCCCGACATGGTCGCCGAATTTGAAGCCGCCAACAATGTGAAATTCAACCCAAAGTACTACGCTGGTGGCGACAACATGCTAGCACTGATTGCGCAGTCTCCCCCAGGAACATACGATCTCATTTTGTCTGATGGAGAGTTTGTACAACAACTCAATGCAGCTGGCTATATCGAAGAAATGAATGCCGCTGATTATCCGTTTGACGACATGCTGCATGAGGACTTCACGCAATTTCCTGGACATTGGAAAGACGGGAAATTATTTTCCATGATGTTGCGTGGTGGCCATCTAGGTGTTTCATACAACACCACCGCGGTGACTGCAGAAGAAGCAGCAAGTTACGAATGTTTCTGGAAACCAGAATTAAAAGGCAAAGTTGGTCATTTCGACTGGCACTTGCCCAGTCTTGGCATGATGAGCCTCTACAATGGCAACGGAGCCGATTTGTGGGACCTTGATGAAGATAAGTGGGATAAAGTACAGGAAACAACCAGCAGCCTGCGGCCACAGGTCGGTGGATACTTTGACTACGGTGGCACGTTCAACTCGCTAAAGAACGGTGAAATGCTGGCCATGTGTGGTATCGGCGATTGGATCACCGGTGTTCTGGAAAAAGACGGTGCCCCAGTCGCATCGGTTATACCAAAGGAAGGTGGTATTCAGTTTACAGAGAGCTATTCCATCGGGAAAGATACTGAAAAAGGAGACATTGTCAAAAAGTTCATTCAGTATATGATGTCGCCTGAAGGCCAGGTAAAATCCGCACAAATGGCTGCTTATCCGGGGTTCTGTGTGACTAAAGCCGGCCGAGCAAAGCTACAAGAAGTGGATCCTAAAGAAGCCATGCGTTCCGGACAAGTTGATGGAAACCCCAATGACCCAATCGCGCTGATTAATGAAGGCCGAATACACTATCGCGATATTCCAAAACAACAATCACTAGAAGATTGGAATGACTATTGGTCGGAATACAAAAACGCCTAGATTATCGTCTACTATCGTCAAGTTCAAAGTGTCGAAATTGACATAGGCTAATTCGGAGTAAAGCCCCTTTAACACCTGGCAGGGCTTTACTTCGAAGCACTCTATCTACCCAGCAACGAGTGAATGACTTCTCGAGATCCTCTAACGCATCAGGTTGCGAATAAACCCACCCGCAAACTATTCGACAGTTTCGCTTTGTCTTGGCGTTTACCTATCATCGTGTGGCAAACCCTGTTTTTTCTCGGGCCGCTGATCTTTATGGTCGCCATGTCGTTCTTTCTGGTTAAAAACTATCGAATGCAAGAGGCCTTCGAGTTTGTTAACTGGAGCAAAATGTTTTCAAGAAATTATTTTTGGGACAGCTATTTTCTGACTTTTACTTTGGCTACCCTATCCACTGCGATCGCTTCCTTGCTCGCTTTTCCCGCCTCCTTCGCATTGGCCTTTAAAGTTTCCCCCGCCGTTCGACGATGGGCTTTATTTCTTCTAATCATTCCATTTTTTACAAGCTATTTGGTGCGTATCTTTTCCTGGTACGTCATTCTGGCAGAGAGCGGAGCACTTAACGCCCTGTTAGATACGTTTGGGCTTGGGCCTTACACCATGCTTAATACAAAGTTTGGAACACTTGTTGGCTACATGACATTAACATTGCCACTGGTGGTCGTTTTGCAGACCTTCGCATTATCCAACATTGATCGTAATCTTGTGCAAGCGGCGCATAATCTGGGATGTTCACCGTTCCGCAGTATTTATGCCGTCATAATGCCGTTGGCTAAGACCGGGCTCATCGTGGCCGCACTGTTCTGTTTTATCTTGTCGTTTGGCGACTTTGTCAGCCCTTATTATCTCGGCGGTTCCAAGCCACCAACGCTGCCAATTCTAATAATTGACACCACGAAATCCGGACAACAATGGCCACGTGCAGCCGTGGTGGCGGTGGTTATGATGGTCACCCTGATTACCATCGCTTTTGCGGCGCTGGCATTGGCCTATCGCACTCGGGCAAGCCGATGAGAAACGAAACAAAGCCACACGCGCAAAAAAATAATTTGAGAAACCAGTTTTTGCTCGACTGGTCACTACGCTTCTATGTCATCTTGATTTTTGTGTTCGTTTTTGCTCCCATTGTTTTTAGCGTTATCTTCTCGTTTAACTCTGCGCGTTTTCCAACTATTCCGTTAGAATCGTTTACCTTAAAGTGGTATGAAACAATCTGGGCAGACCCGGATGTATGGGAAGCATTTCGAAATAGCATCATTGTCTCTGTATCCACAGCATTAATAGCTACAACGCTAGGATTTTGCACCGCCTATACCGATTACCGTTATCGGTTTCGCTTTAAGTCGGCGTATCTTGCACTGGTACTCCTGCCACCTACAATCCCACTGATTATTATGGCTTTGGCCATGTTAGCCTGGTTTTCAAAAATTGGTGCCTCTGGCCAACTATGGTCTGTCATTATTGCGCATTCCGTTTTAACCGCTCCGTTTGCCATGGCTATTATTAGACTCCGGCTCAACCAGATGAACAAAGACTTGGAGTCCGCAGCATGGAACCTCGGTGCCAGCGAATGGCGAGCGATGCGTGAAGTTGTATTTCCTTTTTGCAAACCGGCCATCCTATCCGCCTTGTTTCTTACAGCAGCCGTTTCGTTTGATGAATTCGCAATTGCCTGGTTTGTGTCCGGCCTTAATAAAACCGTACCGGTACTGATACTTGAGATTGTTCAAGGCAATATAGACCCACAAGTCAATGCCATTGGCACAATAGTATTTTTGGTTTCGATGACATTAGTCATGATTGCCCAAGTCTTTTTCTTTCTACGTCAAAACAGGACCAGCAATTGAACACCCCACTGGTTGTCTTTGAAAACGTCGCAAAACATTTCGGCGACTTCGTGGCTGTCAAAGAGCTCAATCTTGCCATTAACGCAGGCGAGTTCATTGCGATCATGGGGCCATCAGGGTGCGGTAAAACAACGACTTTGCGTATGCTGGCCGGGCTTGATCAACCAAGCCGAGGTTCAATCTATATTGGCGAACAGTTAATGAATGATGTTCGACCTCATCAGCGAGACACGCCACTTGTTTGGCAATCATTAGCATTATTTCCTTTTCTCAATGCACGCGAGAACGTTGAGTTCGGGCTTAAAATGCGAAATCAGGATGCACAAATTCGACGCAGCAAAGCAATGGAATGGTTAGAAAGGCTTGGCGTTGCAGAATTCGCCGAGCGAAATGTAGATACGCTCTCAGGTGGCCAGCGTCAGCGGGTGGCACTCGCCCGCTCGCTGGTTACAGAGCCGCAGCTATTGCTGTTAGATGAGCCCTTGTCAGCCCTCGATGCGCATCTGGTTATCCGTATGCAATCAGTGCTAACACAACTACAGAGAGAACTTGGCATCACCTTCGTCTATGTCACGCATTCTCAATCAGAAGCATTTGCGATGGCCGATCGTGTTGTCGTCATGTCCAATGGAGAAATAGCACAGGCAGGTGTCCCTCGCGATATCTATCGCGAACCAGCAAATCGATTTGTTGCTGAATTTGTTGGGCGAAACAATATTATTAGCGGAACCGCGAACACAGTAGACGAAAAATCAATCCAAGTGAAAGCCCCTATGGGTACATTTGATGTCCCTACAAAGACCAATACGCCAGATACAGACAAAAAGTTCTCGGCAGGAGACATGGTAACGTTTGTTATTGCAGCCGATTTAGTACAAGTCACTCGCACCAAACCCAAAACAGAAAACTCCGTGGAGTGCTCATTGATATCCGAAGAGTTTGTTGGATCTATGGTTACACTGTTTTTAGAGACTGCCGACGGCACAGAATTTAAAGTACAACTGCAAGAACGCGAGCTAAGCACGCTCGATCATACGACAGAGGGAGCATTTTATTTAAGCTGGCAATCAGACAGTGCACACGTACTACATGGATAAGCAAATTTGGGAGCTGACCCAGCCCAAGCCTCGTCATCTATAACTGGTCTTTTACCCTGCCTTACACTGTGATCATTTAATATCCAAGGAGTAAAGCGATGATTAAAAATCCAATTAAATGGCCAGACAATGCACGCTGTGCTTGTGCAATCAGTTTCGACATGGACGCGGATAGTTTGATTCATATTGCGCGCCCTGAAGACAGCCATAACAGGCTCTACCCAATTTCAATGGGTAGATACGGACCCACTGTTGCGATTCCGCGGATTCTTGAAACATATAAAAAACTGGGTATAAAGCAGTCCTTCTTTATTCCAGGTTGGTGCATCGAGACTTATCAAGACACTATTGAATCGATTCTAAAAGATGGCCACGAAATTGGGCATCATGGTTGGATACACGAAGATCCAATAGCCACACAAGGCCATCAGCGAGAGTCATTTGAAAAAGCAATGACTGTACACAAATCAATTTGCGGTGCCAGCCCTAAAGGCTATAGAGCACCAGTGTACAATCTGACTCAAGAAGTCATTGATTTACTCATTGAGCATAACTTTGACTATGACAGCTCAATGATGGCAGACGACATTCCTTATGTTATTAAAACGAAAGCCGGCGAGTTAATTGAACTACCTGTGCATTGGGGTACAGATGATTGGCCACCATATGCACACTATGACGAAATTGGATACATGATGCCAGTGCGGGGCCCATCCGCTGGCTTGGCAGGATTCTGGGAAGAGTTTGACGCACAATACGAAGCTGGGGGCTTTTTCATGCTTATCGTCCACCCATTCTTAACCGGTCGTTTAGCGCGTTGGAGACAAGTAGAACAGTGGTTAGAAAATACGCTTGAGAC
>CALHRQ010000060.1 GCA_938038175.1 uncultured Granulosicoccaceae bacterium
AAGGTGAGACGTCATGCCGTTACGCATAATAGTCAGACCATTGTCGTCGAAGTTTGCTATTGAAACACCGATAGTGGTCGCCAACGCGGGACCGCTAACAAATGCAGCAAAACCTGCGGCTAAAAGTAGAGTCTTCTTCATTTATATCATCTCCAAAGTTTGTGTCCGGCGCACCTTATTATTCACCGGAAAAGTAAGCCTTAAAAAGATAAAGGCAATTATCGTCCAATCAGTCCAAGCTCAGGCTGAGTTCACCTTTGTACTAGGTCCAATATGGTTGAAACAGGTCCGGAGTGCGGCTTGCGGATCCTGTAAATTATGCACTAATGGCGAGAAAGCTTCTATTGAAATAGGCCCAGTGAAGCCACCAAGCGTAAGCTGTTGAATCTGTTCCAGGTTATTTAGCGTATCGTTTGCATCCACCAGACCCCGGTGCGCATCTGTGAGCTCATTAACAGCAAGGCTTTTGTCCACTGCACCATTCGCAGCACCGTTTATTACGCCGGAGACGTGCACTATACCCGTGTGTTCAGGAAACAACTTATGCTCAGCCGCCACGTGGTGATGAAAGGTATCGTGTACAAGTCGAAACCGGGATTGAAAACCCACCTCATTGATGGCGGCGACAACATCGGCTTTTAGCCGCAGCGACGCGGCCTCAAAACCCAAAGGTTCTATGAAGCCTAAAACAGCGTGATTGTCCAGTATTGGTGCGAAATCCGTTAATGTTTTTCTGAGCTGCAGAACAGTTGCATCTGATGCTTGAGCGGCACTGGCCCGTATATTGGCGTTTGTCGAATGCGCAGTATTGCCTAGCGTATTGGCCGTAACGGTCTGAGTGGCTATGCTAGGGGTATCATGCTCTGCCAATGATGGAATAAGGCTTACACCTAAAGCACCGCATTCAGCTGCCAATTGTGCCAATTCTTCAACGTTCTCAAGCGCCCTACCAGAGCCGTCATTAAAAGCAGCTACTTCAGCGACAGCAAGAATCTGCACACCATGCTCAGCCGCAAAACCTTGGGCGTCTTTGGGCGGCATACCATCAAACAGAACGTTGCCCAAATCATTTCGGACCTCGATGCCAGAGCAACCAATAGCGGCAGCTGTGCGAACCAAGTCGCAAAAACCCATCCGTGGTACCGTCATATGGTTGAGACAAAAGCTACTCAAAAATTCGCCTTCTTACATTGAGTTACGCGTAGATGCGCTATTGTGACCACTAATTATGCGAGCCGTTGCAATCGGTTGCAAGCCTTTTTTAGACATGCACTTGGCTATGGAATCATTCATTTAACGCAGCTTCTGCGATCCCCATCGTTCTGAGGCAGCTTGTCATCGATTATTAGAGGCACCACACCCAGCATTTAGTATGATTCCGTTCAATCAATGCGTTAAAGCGAACAGACAACACATGGCCAAATCCATACAAGCCCGCCAGGGTGGGCATATTCTCGCAGACCAGTTGAAAATACTGGGTGTGGACACGGTTTTTTGTGTACCAGGGGAGAGCTTTCTGAACCTCCTCGACGGCCTTTACGATCATGAGGAAAGCATTCGCACTATTGCTTGCCGCCATGAAAGCGGCGCGTCTAATATGGCTGATGCTTACGGAAAGATAACCGGAAAACCAGGGATTTGTGCCGTCACTCGAGGGCCAGGAGCTACCAACGCGTCTAACGGCGTACACACGGCCTTTCAAAATTCGACACCGATGATTCTCCTGATTGGTCAAGTGGGCCGAACAATGGCAGATCGCGAAGCCTTTCAGGAAATGGATTACCGACATGTTTTCGGTGAGATGGCCAAGTGGGTCGCTCAGATTGAAGACGCCAGACGCATCCCGGAATACATGGCCCGTGCATGGAACACAGCTCTTTCAGGTCGGCCGGGCCCTGTCGTACTGGCACTGCCAGAGGACATGCTACGTGACGAGGTGGTTACGCCAGACCTTAGGCCAGTCGCTATTGCAAGTCCGGCACCATCGCCTCACAGCATCGCACAACTTGGTGAAATGCTTGCCAAGGCAAAAAAACCAGCAATGATGGTTGGCGGACCAGGCTGGAGTGCCAGCACTGCAAAAAAGGCAATACACTTTGCGAAGCGCACCGGCTTACCCGTTATTACAAGCTTTCGTTGTCAGGATTATGTTGATAACTCGCACCCTAACTATGTTGGTGTAGTGGGTATTGGCGCATCACCTAAGCTCTTGCATAGAATTAGATCTGAAGTGGACTTATTGATCGTTGTTGGTTCACGCCTTGGCGAGATGACTTCACAAGGCTATTCTTTAATTGATATACCAACACCACAAATGGAAGTTGTTCATGTGCATTCAGAGCCTGCAGAACTCAACAAGGTTTACCTACCAAGCTTAAGTATCGCATCAGCACCAGAACATTTTTTTGATGCACTTGACGCCCTGCCTGACGGCAATGGAAAAAAAAGCTGGAGTGACTGGGTTTCGGTACAACACGAAGACTACAAAGCATTTCTGCAACCAACACCAGCACCCGGTAAGTTAAACATGTCGCATGTGATGCGGCATATTACTGAGACTATGCCGAAGTCAACCATACTAACCAATGGTGCGGGCAACTACACCGCCTGGGGACATCGTTTCCATCAGCATTGCAACTATAGAACACAAGTGGCGCCGATAAGCGGGTCCATGGGCTATGGTATTCCTGCAAGCATTGCAGCCAAGTTATGCCACCCAGAGCGCGAAGTCATTGCGCAAGCAGGTGATGGTTGTTTTTTGATGACAGGACAAGAGCTTGCGACCGCCCGGCAATACGGTGTTGACGTTATTTATCTAGTGATCAACAACGGCATGTATGGCACCATTCGCATGCATCAAGAACGCACTCATCCCAAACGAAAGATAGCGACGGATTTAATTAATCCAGATTTCGTTGCCTTTGCCGCAGCGTTTGGTATTGCAGGTGAAAAAGTTGAAACAACAGAGGCATTTCCTGATGCACTTAAACGCGCAAGGAAATCCAAGGGTGGTTATCTGATCGAACTTGTCGTTGATCCGGAAGCGCTGACTCCATCTCTTACGCTTGAAGATGCAACACAGCAAGGCCTGGGGAAAACTCAAATGACAGTTTCCAGGCCATTTATTGTTTGAACAATGCAATTGTACTGGAACTGATAAACCCGAGGCTTTTTGCTCATTAACCAAGGCTTGCCATTGGTCTGCAGTGCGGTGTGTTGCTCTCATTATTGACTCCTTTTTTGAATGTGGGTCAGGTGTGGAGCAAGCTTAAGAGGCTGGTAAGAACGGTCTAGGATGAGCGGTTATAGATAAAATAATAATCTGAGAAATTGAAACTGCACTGGCGTCCGCTCTATGTCAACAGCCGACTAACGCATTAAAGGTGAAAGGTTCCCATTGGGCCTTAAAGCGGACGACAACCTAAAATTGGCTAGGTCTGAAAGGTCCCCAATCCTGCCATTCACATCATCGAAAATACAATTTGCTTTCGTCTGCGGTCCAACACAAAGGGCAGCGGTCTTTTCGGTGTATTATGGATCGCGTTCTTTGTTGGAATAAATAAGATGACATAGCAATCTCTATTACAAGCCATCTGTCACTTCAGCAGGAAAATCATAGTTATTATTTATTTCTTCAATAGTATAGGCATAGCTCTGCGCATCTGAAGTAGCCCGAATTTTTCTCAAATAAGTTGCCAAATGCCTCTTTGCCTCTACGAACATCTCCATTTTGCAGAAGATGTATGCTTCATAGCACACAAGGTTCTGGAGCGTGTCTTCGTCAGGAGAATATTTTCTAGCGATATCTATTAATTCCTGAGCATTCATGAAGTCTGGGCTGTCGCCATAGATCAGGTTAATTATCATTGCACTTCTCAATTTATGCAAATCAGTAGGAACTTCTGAGTCGTCAGAGATTTCTACATCTCGATTTGTAATGCCCAACTTAGCAATTTCAAATAGCGTCGTCTGGCAGCCAGTTTCCCAATAGGTTGAATCAGGATTATACGAGCGCCAGATTGCCAAGAGCTGCAATCCAAGGCGAAGATTCTCAATAGTCGAAAAGACCAATCCATCTTCTGAGAACTGATCGTGTAATCGTTCACTTACATACCTAAGTTTTTCTCCAGGCGTCACATATCGATGCCAAAATTCCGGATAACTTTCTTCATTGGCACCAGAGCCCAAAGCATTAAAGCTATTCCAGCCAGACGATTCGTAAACAATATCGCTCCCGACTATTAGTCGAATTGTTTTCACGGCTTTCTCGCGGTCACATCTAAACCATTCTTTGCCTTCTCGGTATTTCGCAAGCTCCCGGTGAGCGCTCCTCTCAATCTTCTCTGGATTTTCACAGAACATCTCATACTCCACCTCATACTTGTAGGGTACGCCTGTGGATTGCAGCTCCTTAGCCCGAAGTCGCGGGTCTTTTAAGGTGAACCCAATTTTTACAAGATCTTTAAAACCAGGGTTGGTAATCACGTATACCCATCCCCTCGTAAAAGCTTTACTATTCATATCTATCCAAGTTGCCGATACTTGCCATAATTAGCTACACAACGTGAACTTAATTTTCAATTAACCAAAGTGTTAAACTAGATTATTGATGATGAGCTATGACAGGGTTGGGCCGAAAATACCGATTGTTGCCGATCAAAATATGTTCACTTATCGTATGGTGCCGTATAGTCGATTTTACGCACAATTTTAACCATTATTTTTAACGCTGCGGTATGGGCTTCGAATGCTTCTTCACTACTGGTGGACTGTTCACCATACCTAACTCCTGCGCCTACC
>CALHRQ010000061.1 GCA_938038175.1 uncultured Granulosicoccaceae bacterium
TGGAGAAAAAGGAATTGGGCAAGACCTTCAAAAAGTTTAAAGGTGTGTCATGGGATCAAAGCCCGTTGTTCAAGAAAATATACGGTGCGGAGTACGATCAACTTGGTGGTGAGCCGTATGGCTGTCTGGTAGGTGACTATCATTTTGATCACAGTGCGCCAGATGTAGAAATTCTCAATGGCATGAAAGAGGTGGCAGCGGCCGCACATGCACCTTTTATTACCGGAGCTGCACCTTCGGTAATGCAAATGGAAACCTGGGATGAACTGTCCAATCCAAAAGACTTAACTAAAATAATGAGCACACCTGAGTATGCAGCATGGAACTCACTCAGGGATTCTGACGATGCAAAGTATCTCGGACTCACAATGCCTCGATTCCTGTCACGTGTGCCCTATGGCGCCAAGACAGACCCAGTAGAAGAGTTTGACTTTGAAGAAGATAACTCAGGTGGGGCAGATAGTTATGTATGGGCAAATTCTGCCTATGCCATGGCAGTGAATATAAATCGTTCGTTTAAAGAGTATGGTTGGTGTTCGCGAATTCGTGGCGTTGAATCTGGAGGCGCTGTCGAAGGTTTGCCAGTGCATACATTCCCAACGGATGATGGCGGTGTTGATATGCAGTGCCCAAGTGAGGTTTCAATTGGGGATCGGCGAGAGGCAGAACTTGCCAATAATGGGTTTATGCCACTCTTGCACAGAAAAAATACCGATACTGCTGCTTTTATTGGTGCTCAGTCCTTGCAGCGGCCAGCTGAGTACCAAGACCCTGATGCAACAGCAAATGCGAACCTTGCTGCTCGGCTACCGTATCTCTTTGCAACATGCCGATTCGCTCATTATCTAAAGTGTATGGTTAGAGATAAAGTTGGATCGTTTAAAGAGAAAGACGACATGCAACGGTATTTACAGGATTGGATTCTGCAATATGTAGATGGTGATCCAGCAAATTCTGGCGAAATAGTTAAGGCAAAAAAACCGCTGGCAGCTGCTGAAGTGGTGGTGGAGGAAGTAGAAGGGAACCCGGGCTACTATACGTCCAAATTCTTTTTAAGGCCTCACTATCAGCTAGAAGGTTTGTCTGTATCGTTAAGGCTGGTGTCCAAACTGCCATCAGCAAAAGGGTAAATATTCACCAATAAAACGTGAAACAACGTGTGAGTATTTTTCAATAGACCGCTTAATATTGTTTCAACAGCAAACGAAACGCTGTTTGGAAAATAAACTAACTTAAATCCAGTAAATACATTACGTAAGGAGAATTAAAATGGCTGTAGATATGTTTCTTGACCTTAAAGGTGTTCCTGGCGAAGCACAGGATGCCGCTCATAAAAATCAGATCGATGTTCTAGCATGGTCAATGGGTTATTCACAAAGTGGAACCACGCATATGGGGGCAGGTGGTGGTGGTGGTAAGGTCAATGTGCAAGACATGAGTATTACAAAATACATTGACAGTGCCACTCATCTCTTGATTCAGAGGTGTTGTGACGGGAAGCATATTACAGAGGGCACGTTATACGTCAGAAAGGCAGGCGGTACACCCTTAGAGTACTACAAGATAAAAATGACAGATATTATGGTGACATCACATAGCGCTGGTGGCTCAGGTGGTGAAGATCGGCTGACCGAAAATGTAACACTTAATTTCGCGATCGTTGATACGACCTATGTGCCGCAGAAAGAAGATGGTTCAGGTGATGCTGACAAACTGGCAGGATGGGATATCGCTGAAAATAAAGCAACAATCTAGTTTTTATTTTAATCAGCCTTATTGAGAGTATACGGACCGGGGGGAGTAATCCCCTCGGATGTGTTTAACAGCACATTCAATATGCATCGCAGTAAACACAGAGCCACGTAAATGGAAACTTTAACAGACGCCAGTGAGTTATTAGATCAGGGAAATGTAACTGAGGCACTCATTGCCTTGCAAGATTCCATTAGAGACGAACCGGCAAACAGTGCAAAAAGGATCTTCCTTTTTCAGATGCTGTGTGTCAAAGGTCAATGGGACAGAGCCTTAACGCAACTGAATACCGCTGCAGAAATGGATCCCCAGGCATTGCTCATGGCGCAAGCGTATCGAGAAGTACTTCAATGCGAAGTGTTGCGAGGTGAAGTGTTTGACAATAAAAGGGCACCGCTCATTTTCGGTGAGCCACCAAAATGGATTGGCCTGATATTACAATCATTAGCGCACTCTTCAAATGGGGAGGGGGCGAAGGCAAAACTACTGATATCAGATGCACTTGAACAGGTTGACACTCGTTCAGGCAACATAGACGGAACTGAATTCGAATGGATCGCCGATGCTGATATGCGTTTAGGCCCAATCGTGGAGGCGATTATAGACGGTAAATATTATTGGGTCCCCTTTGATTCAATAGCGTCAATAGAGTTTTCAGAACCAAGCGATTTACGAGACCTTGTTTGGTTGCCCACCACGTTTAACTGGACAAATGAAGGCAGCACTGTCGGCTTTGTACCCGCAAGATACCCCAACACAGCAGCTCTGGGTGATGAACTAGCCTCATTAAGTCGTAAAACAGAGTGGCTGGATATAGGCGATGAATTTTTTCAAGGTATCGGGCAGAAAATGTTTGCAACTGAGTCTGATGAATACCCTTTGTTGGCTTCTCGTTGTATTTCGTTTTCAAATGATGGTCCAGGCTAGATAGTGGCTGAGCTTGCACCAAAAGATCGGCTTTTACCCTCTTTACTCGATAGGTTGACAGACAATCAAACGGATAGGAAAGAAGAGATCCGTGATTCTCGTCTGGCCGATATGGCAAGTCTGCGTGAATCTGTGTTGCGGGATCTCGAGTGGTTAATGAACTCAACCAATCTTGAATACCACCTCGACCTTGATACCGAGTATGCCGACCTAAAATCAACCGTCATCAATTTCGGTATGCCTGGGTTGTCGGGGAGTACGATAAATCATCACGATAAGGTTCAGATTCAAAAAATGATTAAGGAATGTATCAGGGCTTTTGAACCTCGCATCTTACAAGACTCAGTGAAAATAAAAGTAATCGAAGACAGTGAGGTGGAAAGTCCACATGCTATTGCGTTTGAAATCCATGGCACATTGTGGGGGAACCCAATGCCAGAGGCGCTTTTTTTAAGAACTGAGCTGGATCTTGAAATTGGTGAAATCAAGGTAACTGAAGTGTAGGTCATGAACCCTGAATTATTTAATCACTACAAACGGGAACTTCGTCATATCAGAGAAATGGGTGGTGAGTTTGCGGCCGAATACCCAAAAATAGCTGGCCGATTAGGCTTAGAAACCCTTGAATGTTCTGACCCTTATGTAGAAAGACTTTTAGAGGGCTTTGCTTTTTTGTCTGCACGCGTGCAGATGAAAATTGAATCTAGTTACAGTGGGCTTGCGCGACATTTAATGGAGATGGTGTACCCCACCTATTTATCTCCAACACCATCCATGGTCATTGCCCAGTTCGAACCTTCCATGAAAGAGGGGTCTTTAGAGGAGGGCTTTGTTGTTGAAAGAGGTACCAGGTTACGAAGTCAGGTAGCGCCTGAGGAGCAAACCGAGTGTGATTTTCGTACCTCAGATAATCTTACACTGTGGCCCATTACGCTATCCGATGTTAAATATCATTCGACTAAATCCTCGTTAAGTGCCATCGGAATTGCAGAGATCGATAAAATTCGATCGGGTATGGCCTTAAAAATTAAAACCATAGATGGCAAACTGTTCTCCGAACTACCCATTGATGAATTATCACTTTATCTATGCGGTTCGGATAATTCAGGTCCACGGCTCTATGAACAAGTTTTCAGGCACACAAAGCACATATCCATCGTGTGTAACGAAAAAGAAATTCAATCGCCGAGAAAACCAACCAAACTGGTCAGGCAAGGATTTGAAGACGCAGAAGCATTGCTGCCGGTAACCGCAAGGGGGTTCCAGGGCTATCGGCTTGTGCAAGAGTATTTTAGTTTTCCAGAACGCTTTTTGTTTGCAAAAATAACAGAATTAGCCGGTCGCTTGAAGCAGTGCGAGTCAGACGAAATAGACATCGTATTGCAATTCGATAATACAGATGATGTCATCAGTCGGCTAGTAGACATGGAGAGTATTAAGCTTAATTGTGTTCCAGCGATAAATTTATTTCCGAAATCATGCGATAGAATCCACCTCGAACCCGGAAAGCACGAATATCATGTGGTTCCCGACAGAACACGACCTTTGGACTTTGAAGTATTCAGCTTAACGTCTGTTAACGGACATGGCACTGCGCAGAGCGATAGTCAGGAATTCTTTCCCTATTACAGTGTGAGTGAATCAAGAAGAACAGCAACGGCATTTTATAACACCCATCGTGAGCCACGGTTACTCTCATCAAAACAAAAGCGGCGAGGACCCAGAGCGAGCTATGTCGGCAGTGAATTATTCCTTAGCCTTGTTGATGCGAATGATGCACCGTATTCATCTGAATTAAGACAAGTATCCGTTGGTACCTTCTGTACCAACAGGGATTTACCTATCCAAATGCCTGTCGGCAGAGGCGATACTGATTTTAACCTTGATATTGGCGCACCTGTGGATTCAATCCGATGTGTATCGGGGCCAACCATCCCGAGAGCTTCGCGAGCGCACTTTAGAGATGCCTGGCGTCTTGTCAGTAATTTAAATTTAAACTACTTATCGATTGCAGATGATGCGGACGGATCTGCCACCGCCGCAATGCTGCGACAAATGCTAGAACTGTACGCTGACGAGTATAACAACGCTGATACCAGACAAATTGAAGGAATTATGTCTGTGAGTACAGAGCCGGTCACCCGGCAGAGGCATATTAGAGGGCATGTAGAGATTGCAAGAGGTATCGAAATCAAACTGCGGCTTGATGAGTCGGCTTTCGAGGGTACTGGCGCTTACTTATTGGGTTCTGTGTTCGAGCGCTTTTTTAGCCGTTACGTCAGTATCAATTCATTCACCGAAACCGTGCTGGAGAGTATTCAGCGCAATGAGATAGAACGATGGCCAGTGAGGCTCGGAATCAGGGAAGCAATATAGATTCCGAAGTGCAAGGTATGCAGGAAGATATTCGTGCATATGACTTTACTTCGGCTATCAGAAGAATGGAATGCCTGTTTCCGGATAAAAGCAGAGTGGGCGCATCCTCAAGAATCAATGAAGAAGTGCTTCGCTTATCGCAACATATCAATCTTGGGTTTGCTGGGCCAACACTGGAGTCACTTACCCAGGCAAATGGACAACATCATTATCGTTTAAACAGTCATTTCTTCGGCTTGCTTGGTACCAATGGCCCCATGCCATTGCACTACACCGAATATGCAGATCAGCGTCGGCGACATCACAGAGACCCGACTTTCGCAGAATTTATTGATATTTTTAATCATCGTTTTTTTTCGCATTTTTATCGGGCTATTTCAATTTTTGACCCCTCCATTAATATGGACAGGCCAGGCTCTAATGAGTTTGATCTCTTTATTGGTTCATTGGGTGGATATGCACCTGCCGGAAGTAAAAAACGCGATACGATAAACGATCACGCAAAACAATACTATGTTGGGATACTTGGAAATAAATCAAAGAACCCAGACGGTATTAAAGCACTGGTGAGTGATTACTTTGGCTTTAAAACGAAGGTCACAGAATTTATAGGTGGCTGGTTGAAGTTACCAGCAAACGATCGTGCGGTGCTTAAAAAAAACAGCATTATGCTAGGCAAAAACATCTATATCGGTCAACGTGTCTGGAGTATCTCGCATAAATTTAAGCTCACTATAGGGCCGTTACTGTGGCACGACTATGTTTCTTTCAAGCCTGGTGGTAATAGAAGCAAAGAATTATCTGATCTAGTCAGAAACTATATCGGAGATGAGTGGGACTGGGATCTCGAGCTACTGGTATCCGAATCGCGAGTCAAGCCATTAAAGCTTGATCGTACATGCAGTCTGGGATTCACCAGTTGGTTGGCTGGTGAGAGTGCAAATTTACTGGAAGAGCAGTCAGTTGTTATAAACAAATCTGCGTTGCAGTAGCTACATTTTAGTTGCTTAGTTGCTTAGTTGCTTAGCTTCATTATGCAGGCTTGGCTGGCTCTGGATGAAAAAATAATGAGGAGAATATGGAATGACTGAGAGTAGTAGAGCTAATTTATTTGGAAAGCTTAATGAAGTTGGTTACAAATCTATCGAGAGCGCGACTAAACTGTGCAAGCTACGAGGTAACCCATACGTGGAGCTTGTGCATTGGGTAGATCAAATATCCAAC
>CALHRQ010000062.1 GCA_938038175.1 uncultured Granulosicoccaceae bacterium
CCTCTACAGATAAGGGTTCGTTTTTTGGACCCAATGGAATAACAGGGTAAGATTCTAATTCTGCTCCACAGATATTTGCCAGTGATACAAATGCATTTCGGCTAACAAAGTAATCCTCCGCACATGAGTCAATCTTTGTCATTTATATAATTGAAATAGTGTATCTGGTGTCTGCTTTAGAGTGGAGGTCGAAATCATTTAAGCCCGGATTTCAAGGTGGATACCTCTGTTCGTAAGGCCCGCAGTTCTTGCAGAATTAATTCATTGTCTGTAATGAGTTGTTCTCGCTCTTCGCTAGCAGCGGATTCATGTTCTGTTTGCATGGCATCTACAATAACACCGATAAATAGATTCAGCACTGTGAAGGCAGTCAGTATGATAAATGGTAAGAACAATATCCATGCCAGTGGATACACTTCCATAACTGGTCTTACGATTCCCATCGACCAGCTTTCCAGTGTCATTATCTGGAACAATGTATAGCCTGATGCGCCAAGAGTTCCAAACCATTCTGGGAAAGCTGAGCCAAACATCTTTGTTGATATAACTGAAAAAACAAAGAAAATTAAGCCGATCAAAAATACGATAGACGCCATTCCTGGCATCGCTCCCAGTAAGCCTGAAACGACGCGTCTCATTGCAGGCACTGCGGAGATTAAGCGGAGCACTCTTAATATCCTTAAAGAACGTAGTACGGATAGAGAGCCGCTTGTGGGTAGCAAAGCAATAGCCACAACAAAAAAATCAAAAATTCGCCATGGGTCTCGCCAGAAACCTCTGAAGTCCGCAACAAGCCTAATGAGTAATTCGATGACGAAAACGAGCAGGAATACCTTATCCACCACGAAAAGCCAATCACCAGCTACTTGCATGGCGGTTTGGCTGGTTTCAAGTGCGAGTGTGATTGAATTAAAAATAATAAGGCAGAGAATAAAAGTCTCGAAATGGGGCCAATCGAGTATTTTTTGAATTTTTGGCCTTATGGATATCTCGTTCATTGCTTTAAAAGCTAGTTTCCTATTGCAAGGGTATGCTCAATTTGAGCGTTGTCGGGAATATTATAGCTGCTCTGTATAAGTTCAACCCTATTGCTTAGCCTATGAATGCGGCTCTAACGGTTTTCCTGGATCGGAATTTATCCAATTGCTCTTGTCGCCACAGAAGCGCCGGCAGTGCTGTAAAATTGATGCCTACCGTCTCACAGGTAGACCAATCGGTCAGCGGCTCTTCAGGTAAAATCTTCAGCAAGCAGTGTCACTCCACGCAACTATTCTGGATCGTTAATCTCAAATAACTATGGACAATTACATACACGATTGCTTTAGCGATGCGGCGCTCAGATTTCCGCAGCAAACGGCGATTTGGAGCGAGGGCAGTTCACTTAGTTACGAGGAGCTGGCGCGTACGACCGATTCTTTGAGCCAATGGCTGCAAAAACGGCTCCAAGGAAAAGGACATCGTATTGCTTTGCTTATGCCAAAATCCACCGAAGCCATCATCTCGATTCTTGCAATATTAAAATCCGGTAACACTTATGTGCCTTTGGGAGATAGTTGGAGTGACGGACGGATTAACAAGATCTGCCTCGACGGTCAGTTTTCATTACTGATTACAGATCAAAAGGATCGTGCGATAGGTTCTCAAGGTTGTCATGTATTGTCAGTAGGGTCTGAGCTTTGGCTTAACGCGCTTGGAACCTCTGTTGATCCGGGAATGACAGCACCATCTATAGTAAAAGAAGACACAGCGTATATTTTGTATACCTCGGGATCGACGGGTATTCCCAAAGGCGTTTGTGTCTCACACGGGGCTGCTGCCTTTTTTCCAAGTTGGGCTAAAAATGAATTTTCTATAAATGAAACTGATCGAGTTGCATCGGTGTCACCTTTGACGTTTGATTTATCCACATTCGATTTATTTACCTCATTTGCTGCAGGTGCCACTGTGTACATCGTTCCGGAAATGCTTAAGGTATTCCCTGCTCGGTTATCTGAATTCATGCAAACACATCGTATTACTTGTCTCTACGCCGTCCCGTCCACTCTGATATTGATGGCACAGCGCGGCAAGCTGCAAAATCGGGATTTTGGGCAGCTTAAAAACGTGCTTTTTGCTGGTGAAGAGTTTCCAGTTCCATTGTTTAAGGCATTTCGTGAACTGATGCCTGCAGGGATAGATTACGCAAATTTGTATGGGCCTACAGAAACAAATGTGTGTACATACTACCGAGTGCCAGAGGGTTTTGATGGGAGTGTATTTCCAATAGGACGAGCTTTGCCCGGTACACATCTTTTTGTTAGAAATGCTCAGAATAATACGCAATCAGGACAAACGTCTGGGGAGCTTTGTGTCGCAGGCCCCGCCGTTATGAGTGGCTATTTTGGTATAAACGACAGTGATGCAGATTATTGGGTAAAAAACCCACAGGGAGGCGAGCATCGAGCCTATGCAACGGGTGACCAGGTGAGTACATCAGGTGATGGAGAATGGTCTTATCACGGTCGGCTGGATAAAATGGTAAAAATATGGGGTTATCGGGTTGAGTTGGGAGAGGTTGAAGCTTGTTTGCTCGAGCTTGCATTTATTGATCAAGCGGTCGTGATAAAACGCTCTGGCAAGAGTGCTGCGGGAGACGAATTGGTTGCATTTATATTAAACCTAAAAAATTCGGATAAATCTGCCTCGGAAAAAGCGAATGCAGATGGATGTGCTTTGGCCGATGATGAAAGTGAGATCGATGAGATTCGTCTGGCTATCTCTCATTGTAAAAAAAATCTTCCGCCTTATATGGTGCCTAAGGAGATAAAGCAACTCGCTGAGATACCTACCAACAATACCGGCAAAGTCGATCGTTTACGGCTTGAAAATTTAGCAGCAGAATAAATACAATAGAAAAATAAACAGGATAAAAAATGAGCGAAAACTCTACTCCAGAGAGAATAATGAATTTAATCTGTAATGATTTGGCGAAGGATATTTCGCGTGAAGATGTAACCTATGAATCTTCATTATTTGATGATTTTCAGTTGGATTCTATACAGCTGATTGAACTCTTCACCAAATTAGAAACGGAATTTTCTGTAGAGCTTGATGATGACGACATGGATTTCAGACATTTTATGTCAGTTAACACCTTGTCTGAGTTTGTCGATTCAGTTGTTAGTGGCAGTCACTAGATGGTTGGATATTGTGTAGCAGCTTTGTCTGTTTTCGATGTGATATTTTCAATCATTAACAAACTTTGAATTGTGGATGAAGCGTAAAAAGAAGTCTTGAATTAGGCCGCACTATCGCCTGTATTGCGTGGTCGCGTCTCTTAACAGTTCAGTTTATAAGCTTAAATATATTGGTCGAAGTTCCACTGGTCTGGTTGTGACTGAATTGATTGTCGTTTTATTCCGATCAAATAGCCTTCAGTAAAATAAACACTAGCTGATGCGCTTTGTCTTATGTGCTTATGAGGTAGATGTATTTTTAAAATCTTTCCAGCAACCAACTAGACATTGCGTCTGTTAGAGCATCTCTACTTTCCGACAACGGAAAGATATGCGCCGCGTCTTCCATATATAGCACCTGAATATGATTTCCGAATTCAATATCAGGGAATGCATCTGCATGCTGGTTTTGGTAGTTGTATGGCCAACTTGCCGTGAATATACACAAAGTGCTTTTATTGTCATTGATAAATGATTTATATTCGTGTGCTGTTTGTGTTTTGGGAGGTACATCCCAGCGATACGGTACGGTAGTGGATTCTATGGTCAGTGTATTGATATTGCTAAATATTCTGTTGAATTGATCTTTTAGCGCTTCTTTCAAGATGTTGAATTTCTCTTGCCAAACTGTGAATTTAAGCAGTCTTGGTGCGAGGCTTTTAGTAAGATAATTAAAGTAATACTGAGGTGTTTTATAGAAGTAGCCATCAACTCCAATGGCACCGATAATTCGTGGGTCGGCAACCATTGCCCTGTGCGCGTTGTCAGCACCGGTACAGATTCCGAAAACCACAAATTGTTTTTTGTTGTAGCTGATCTCAAGTTGGTCCATTACATCACTCAAGTCTTTAATCTGTTGCTTGTCGCGTGATAGGCCGCTAAGGTTCCGGTTGCTGTCACCAATGCCGGATAAATCGAATCTGAAGCAATCAAAACCGAGTCTCGCAAAGTGCCTTGCCAGGCGTACATAGAGTCGGAATGGGCCTGTATTTGGAAGTAATCCTGAATTAACGAATATAATGGCTGGTCGATCAGTTAAAGCCTGGCAACTCGCGCCTTTTCGGAGCGTCGCTTCAGTGCTACTGTCAGCTTGCGTATATATTCCAACAAGTTCAGGTTCACTGCCACAATGCAATGCAACTTCACGCATTGTGCGTATCCTTCAGTAGTTTCACAATTTGGAACAGGCTTTTGCCTGGTAACCACGCCGATGGCTCATACATTACTTCAATAGATGGCAATTTATCATCAACAACAATCAAGTCCAATTTTCTATTGCTCGAAGGCGTTTTTTCAAGTAAGTGCTTTGGCTTGTTCGAGAATGCTTTATCTATAAAATCTTTGTATTCGGTGCCGTTCTCGCTTGTTACTAGTGCAACGTGTTGGTATTTATCGATCAGTTCTGCTAGCTGAATACTGGGTTGAGCAATTGATTCTCTTGTGCTGTCAGTTAACGAATAGCCCGTAATTTCAGAATCGTGTTCCGTTATTTTTTTGTTAATGTACTCATTAAGCGCTTTTACAGTTTTCTTGTATTTTTTGTGCAAGGTGTTCACATGTGCGCTGCTGTCTATAACAGGTTCCCAAAGCACAATTGTATTAAGGGGCACATCTTTAAGTGTCGAAGCCAAAGTTGCACCATAACGAAATCCTACAAGTGATAGGGAATCTTGATTGGAAATATTAAGAAGTTGATTTGCAGCCGCAGCTATATCTTTTTGCCAGCGTACTGTATTACCTTCTTCGTCCTCTCCAAGAGAGTTGCCTGTCCCGTAGTAGTCAAATCGAAGCACATAAAAGCCAGCTTCGGCTAAAACGGTCGATAATCTCTGGTAACCCCAATGAATGTTGTTGCTCTCGATGTATAAAGGATTACAGAACAGTACAGCTCCACGGGTGCACTGATTTTTATCTGGTTTATGTAGACGAGCGTACAGCTCATCATTCTCAAAGAAGAACGTCTCGATGTCGTTATAACGGTAACTGCTTGTGGCTGTATCAGAGCTTCTAGCTTCAGGGTCTGAGTCCATGACAAGTTCGCGCAATGAGCTACCAACCATGGACATAGGTTTAATTTCGATTTGAAGCTCTTGTCGCGCGCGCGCAATTACGTGCATGGCAAGTAGAGAATGCCCACCAAGATCGAAAAAGGTTGTATCAACTGGTACAGATTCAACACCTAAAACGTCTGCCCAGATATCGGCCATTTTTTGTTCAAGCTTTGTGGCTGCTTGTGCTGAGCTTTTGTTGGAAAGCTCTTGAATAACAGCCGGCAGAGATTTTCTGTCCAGTTTGCCATTGGGGGTTAGGGGTAGCTTGTCAAGACGAACCCACTGCTGAGGGATCATGTAGTGGGGCAGTGCTTGTTTAAGTGTTCTGCGTAAATCTGTAATCAGATTTTGATCGATATTGTTGCTTTCATAATAAGCCACAATCCGTTGATCGCCTGGCGTGTCCTCGCGCACGACAACTGCCGATTGCAATACATCCACATGAGAATTGAGCTGCGTTTCAATTTCTCCTAGTTCAATCCGCAGACCTCGGATCTTAACCTGGTTATCCATACGAGCGATAAATTCAATGTTGCCGCTAGAAGTGAAACGTGCAGCATCTCCCGTAGCATATAACTTGCCTTCGGAACCAAAGGGATTAGCAATGAATTTTTCTTTGCTTAGTTCTGTTCTATTGTGGTACCCGGCTGTTACTCCTTCACCACCAATGAAAAGTTCACCTGATGCTCCTGGAGGCACGAGCTGATGAGCGCTATTCAAAATATAGAAGGTGGTGTTGTCGATCGGTGCACCTATATGAATCGGGTCATAGGGGTTATCGATTTTACAACACGAAGACCATACCGTTGTCTCAGTGGGCCCGTACATATTCCATAACTCGCCAACCTTACCGTATAAGCTTTTGGCAAGGTCTGGTGGTAATGCTTCGCCTCCACAAAGTGCCTTAAAGTGTGCTCCGCCTTCCCAGCCCGCTCCCAGTAATAACCGCCAGGTAATCGGTGTTGCTTGCATGACATTCGCGTTTTTAGCGGTTAGCAGTTCTATTAGTCGATCGCCATCACCAACAACGCTGGTTGCTGCAATTATTGAGGTCGCACCACAAATAAGTGGAAGCCAGATTTCCAGTACTGCAATATCAAAGGACAAGGTGGTTACCGCCACCAGTTTGTCTCCTGATTTAAGGCCAGGCCTTTTTTGCATGCTACACAGAAAATTGACCACGTTTTTGTGCGTGACAAGCACACCTTTAGGCATGCCTGTAGAACCCGATGTATAAATTATATAGGCCGGTTTGTTGGTATCAATTACATTGTTTAAGGGTGCGTCCGTACATGCTGCTATTTTTTTTCGATCATTGTCTAGATGGATGTGCTTTATGTGAAGCTCAGGCAGTGCGTTTGTAGTAGACGAATCGGTAATGATATAGGCGCAGCCTGAATCTTCTACCATATGTTTGATGCGATCTTCGGGGTAATGGTGATCGATGGGAAGATAGGTGGCACCGGACTTTAAGACACCCAGTAAGGCTTTAATCATATTGATAGAGCGATCTATACTGACTGCAACAACGGTGCCGGCTAACACGCCAATCGAATGTAGATGTTGCGCGAGCTTGTTTGTTTCGGCATCCAGCTCTTTGTAAGTTATTTGATGCTGCTGGAATTGTATTGCAACGGTATCCGGAGTTTTATACGCCTGTTCAGATATCAACTGCTGAACCGGTTTTTCTTTTGGGAACGGCGTGCCTGGATGGTTAAATTCGTTGAGTAATCTATGCCGAATATTGGCATCAACCAAAGTCAGTTGCTTTAAGAAAATCTGCGGGTTGCTTGTAATGGTTTCAAGCAATCCTATATACCTATCCAGCAGCCATTCCATTTTATTGCGTTCAAAAAGGGCAGTGCGGTATTCAATCTGTATACGGTAACCGCTTGTCTTTTCAAGTAATGTCAGAGTAAGGTCATAGCGAGCTCGGCATTCTTCCAAGTCAATGTCATGCGCTTCCATGCCGCCAAAGCTTAAGCTTTGCTCATGGTCTTTCAGGTGTGTAAAGCGCACATCAAAAAATGGATTACGCTCATAGCTCCGATCTACAAGCATGGATTCCACTAATTTTTCGAATGGTACATCGCTATAACGATAGGCTTGAAAGCAGGTTTTTTGAACGGAATTAAGAAAATCGGAAAACGTTGTGTGCTCCCCAATGTTACTGCGCAATACCAGTGTGTTGAGTAAAAACCCCAACATTTTTTCGCCACCTGGATAGCGACGATCTGCGTAGTGAGTACCAAGTGAAATGTCGTCTTCGCCTGTCCAACGTGCAATGAGAACCTTCGCGACTGCCAGTGCAGCAATAAAGACTGTTGATTGATGCTCGCCAGCAAGTGATTTAAGTGATGCTACCAATGAATCTGGAAGATATTTTTCAATACGTATGCCGCGACTGGTGGGAGGTGCGCTTCGCGGCCGATCAAGAGGAATTGCAGGTGGCTCAAGATTGTCGAGTTTTTTTAGCCAGTATTTATGCTGTCTTTCAAAAGCAGCGCCTGTTGATTTTTTCTCTTTAGCTTCGACATAATCGGAGAATTGATGCTCCAGTTCCTCAAGTTGAAGCGGCTGCTGGTTTGCAAAGTGGTTATATAGATTGCTTAATTCAAAATTAAAGATCGATTTTGAACGGTGATCGAATATCAGATGATGTACTACGAATAAAAATACATGCTGA
>CALHRQ010000063.1 GCA_938038175.1 uncultured Granulosicoccaceae bacterium
TTTCACTAACCTCATCATGGTTCATATCCATATGCTTCAAGCTATCCAATAAGCATTGCTCACGTACTTCGCGATACTTATCGCAAAGGTTCGCTCCTGATTTCGTTGTCTTGTAGAACAATTCTTTTCCGCGCTTTTCACCTTCGATCAGTCCATACTTCTGTAGCTTCTTCAACGCATAGTTCGCTGTATGCGTGTCCTCTATATTCAGTAAAAAAGTGACGTCGACAAGTCGCTTGTCTTTTTCTCGATGATTAACATGGTGGAGAATCAGTATTTCGAGTGAGCTCAGCTCTGAATTGCCCGAAGCGGTCATGCATTTGCTCATCCATCGGCTGAATCCGTGATAAGCAATGATTAGCCCAAATTCGAACTCCGACAATTGCCAGCCTTCAGAGTTTGCAAGGTGACGTGATGACACTATCTTTCTTTTACTAGTGCTTTTTTACTTTTCAGCCATGATCCGCTCTCAGAATATCTGATCGTTTCATCATATACCGATAATATGTGTATGAAATATTCGACAAGCGCACGACTGATGATAAATCTTCAGAATATTTGCTGATTAAAAAAAGGCGTGCAGATTCAACCGGTACTGTTATCCATAACGCATTGGGGTGACAAGCATATGGCCAACCCTAACGGGCTACGAACAATCTTTGTACAGAAAAAACGGGGAAGTTAATAGCGCTTATATCAGCCTACAGCTCGGATGGTCGGCCACTTAAACCTACTGATATTGATCTTAAGCCTTGCCCGAGTAGTGTTGGTGTATCATGAACGTATTATTCTTATCAGATGCGATGAAGTCAGTTAGTGAGAGCGCGCACGGTTAAAACGCAGGTCATGTGGCCAGTAAAAACTTATGGGTAAAGAAAATGACAACGAAAAACACTGCGCTAATTGCAGCAAAGGTTCCGGCCAAGGTAACGCTTGAAGCAGGTAAGGAATACTTTTGGTGTCGATGTGGCAAATCAGCCAGTCAGCCGTTTTGCGACGGATCACATAAAGGAAGTGGTATCGAGCCGCTTATGTTCACTGCAGATAAAACAGGCGATGCTGCTTTGTGTCAATGCAAAGCCACAGGCGATTCACCGTTCTGCGATGGTAGTCATACCAAGTTGGGAGATCTTTCGGTGGGTGATCCGTCACCTCGGCCAGCAAAAAAAGGTGGTGTGCCAGTAGCGACTCCGACACCTGAAGAACCTACCGTTGCACGTATTCATGAGTTGGCACGTGATGGCCTTTCCAGGTTAGGCCATCACGGTGAGATGGGTTCAATGGGGGTGCCTCGTAAAGATCTACCGCATTGGGATGATATTCAAATCTTGCCAGCGCAGATGGCACAAAAACCTTTGTTGGACGATCATACGGTTTCAACTAAAGTGGTCATCGGTCCGCGTGCTGCGCGACCATTATCACTTGAAATCCCATTGTTTGTGTCTGACATGAGTTATGGCGCCTTGTCAGAAGAGGCTAAAACCGCATTGTCTCGTGGTGCTGAATTGGCTGGCACAGGGATCTGTTCAGGTGAAGGTGGAATGCTGGAAGAAGAACAAGCAGAAAACTCACGCTACTTTTATGAACTGGCATCGGCTAAGTTTGGTTGGAATATAGATTTAGTAGAACACGTGCAGGCATTTCACTTTAAAGGTGGGCAGGGTGCAAAGACTGGCACCGGTGGTCATTTACCGGGTGACAAGGTGCAAGGAAAAATAGCGCAGGTGCGTGGCCTTGAGCCAGGGCAGAGTGCTATCTCTCCGGCAACGTTCCCAGATCTACATAGTGCTGCTGACTATCGAAAGTTAGCCGATGAAGTGCGTGAACGTTCTGGCGGTATCCCTATTGGTTTTAAGTTGTCTGCGAACCGCATTGAAGATGACATAGATTTTGCCCTTGAAGCGAGCGCTGACTACATTATTCTTGATGGCCGTGGTGGTGGAACGGGTGCAGCACCTTTGATTTTCCGTAACCACATATCTGTGCCTACCATTCCGGCATTAGCGCGTGCACGTAAACACCTTGATACAAAAACTGGCCGTGAAGTGACCTTAGTAATTACTGGTGGTTTGCGGGTAGCTGAAGATTTTGTTAAAGCGATGGCTTTGGGTGCAGATGCCATTGCCCTATCGAACTCTGCTATGCAGGCGGTGGGCTGTATCGCTGCCCGTATGTGTAATTCAAACAATTGTCCGGTGGGTGTGGCAACCCAAAAGCCAGAGCTAAGAGCGCGTTTGAATGTGCAGAACGGTGCGGAAAAATTAGCTCGCTATTTTGGTGCAAGTGTTGAATTGATGCAAGTGTTGGCGCGCGCCTGTGGTCATGATGATCTATCAAAGCTGTGCAAAGACGACATCACCTCATGGAAGCGTGAGATGGCAGAACTAAGCGGTATTCGCTATGCCGGTATTGGAAGTCATTCCTAATTCTGTTTGAAGATATTCTGTCATTCTTGGAGCGCTTTTTTTGAACCTGGCTAGCAGCCCTCACTTGCTCTCAATCTGAGGGTTCTTACCAAGAAAACCAGTCAATTTGCTTCAGAAGCGAAGGAACCGCAAGAGTCAACCAAAGTGTACAGGGAGACTCGAATAATAATTTCATTGCTCTTGCCTAATCGTGCTAACAAAATTTTTTATTTCATTTGCTAGTTGATCGAAAGACGGGTTAAAGCTTGAAAAAGCCATTGCCTGGTCGGCATTGTGTTCGGTGCTCCATAATCCGTACCAAACCTTTTCTGATTCCTCGCACTGTTTTACTTTCTCTGGCTCGCGCGGCATATTGCTTCCGCAGTTTCGCTAGGTTCCGTTTTCCCCGTAGTGCGGATTAGTGGGCGATTGATGGATTGCCAGATGCGTCAGTGCTATTACCCGCGCTGCCTCACTACTGCCAGGCAAAGTCAAAACTCTGTGTTCGGAGGGGTATTGCTGTGTGCTAACAAATCGAATGAGTTGACTGTTAGGATTTGTCGCCTGCTGTTTCCAAAGTTGTTCATTCTGGTCAGGTACAACCACCGCGTCATCCATGCTTTGGGCAAGCATCCAAGGAATTCTGACAGGTCCATACCGTTCAAGGTTTTTGTGCATGCTTGTCATGGCGGACCAGGTTTCAGCAACACCTCTTGTGGGCATTGCTTCATACCGCAGAGGATCATCCTGTACGCCTCGGTCAACCCAACGTGATATTGGTGCAAGCAGGTGAGCCCACTTTGCCAGCCGTTCGGAAGACAGGTAGTAGGCCGGTGATATGCCGATAATGCCGTCGATATCGTCTTGTCTCTGCAGAGCTGCATCAAGTGTAAGTACGCCTCCTAACGAAAAACCTATCAGCATAACTGTGTCGGTTTCTTTTACGGCCTGGTCGATAACGTAGTTTAGGGTTTTCTGCCAATCATCATGGCGTGTGGTTAGAAGGTCTCCAGCTCTGGTGCCGTGGCCGGGAAGTAGAATAAGTCGGCTTATATAACAAGATTCGGCAAGAACGACACCAATATCGCGAAGCGAAAAAGCGGTATCTGACAAGCCATGAACAAGTATGGCTATTCCGCTACTTTGTCCGTTGCATGATGCCCCCAGAGGTAATTCCAAAGGCGAGACTAATTCTAACTCATGTTCAGCATACTCAGGATCAAATGGAAGGCGGTATCGCTTTACTTCTTCTCGTACTGCACTGGCATATTTTGCGAAGCTATTGTTATTCAAAAGCTGCTCGTTGCTTTGCCACCCGGCCGGTGACAGATACACCGGTGGCGCTTCCACAGCACGACTGCCTATACATCCAGCCAGTGATGTAATGAACAGTGTGCATAAAGTAATAACCGCTGCATATTTTTTTTGGCGCATTGATTTAATTTGTACAAAGCTGGAAATAAGAGTTCATAAAGTAAAACGCCCTGACCCTCAGAAAATCACTGAGGGTCATGCGCTCCGATGTGTTTATTCCGGTGCGATCCAAGGGTAGGGGCCCATTCAAAGATCAAGCAATAAGCGTTGCGTGTTTAAGGGTAGCCAAGTTTCATAGTGGTCCCAGTGCGCGTACTGAGGTAATTTAACTGTGGTGGGAACCTTAAAAGGCACTCCCGCTTCCGAAGTCCCGACATCGGTTAAGCATACCTCAATATGCGCATTGGGATATGTATGAGCAATGGCTGCCTTTAAATGCACAGCGACTGCTGCTGGATATTTGGATGGGACCTTACCCCTGGGCTGCAGAACAGTAGTCAGTGAGCACACAGGTAGTTCCGGCACTAAGCCGGAACTAATTGCTTATAAATACTTTATTGATGAGAGGACACCTCATGGCTTAGCTCTTTTGACTAGGAATGTAAGTAATACTTGAATCTAAACTTCTACAGGTAAACCTCCGCCAGGGTTTTTAGTGCTCTTTCTACCACAACGTTGTCTGGTTCCGCGCTAAGCTGATGAGCTGCAGTACCTGCGTTAAAAGCCATAATAATAGGTTGATTCACGTACTTGCCGATATTGAACCAGAAGTTAAATTGGCCTCGAGGCAAGCCATTTTCTGGCGTGATGATATTCGACTTGTCGTCCCAGAAAGGTTCTTCAAAACGCAGATAGAGTTTGTCGAGTGTACCCATGCCCATTCTGGCGATGGCGGCTTGTTTCTGTTCTGGCAGTGCAGGCGAGAAGGTAATTACCTTCTTTTTCAAAACACCCAGCGGCACAGTCACAATCACCGCATCATATTTTTCTAAGTCTTTATCTAGTTCGCCGATCATCACCTCAGTACCCGAGTGCTCAATACGATCAACAGTGGCATTGAGCCGCACTTCATAGTCGGCTCTAAGGGCCATGAAAATTTCGTCATAGCCATTTGGAAATACCACGTCGGTTCCCTTGTAACCGAAGCCGTATTGCTCGTACTGATTCATGGTTTCTTGCAAGTTTAGCTTGCCCACTTCTGCACCGGTTGATGTGTATAAACCCCATTCTTCCAACCATCCCGGTGCAAATAGAGTCCATATTTTTCGCCCGTTCTTACCTCTAATAATATTATCGTCGGGAGTCGGGATGCGTTTTATACCAACCTCATTAGACAATGCCGATATCGGATTACCATCGGGTCCATGTATCCACGAAGCACCCAGGTCGAGTGGCGTACCAAGCCTGTTGCGATCTGTAAAAATCCGGCCACCGATGCGTTCTCGGCCCTCGAATATCACCACGTTTTTACCTTGTTCTGATAAATGCTTTGCCGCCGAGATTCCGCTGACACCTGCACCAATAATGGCTATATTCTTGTGCTCAGTTGCTGCAAGTTGCAACGCTACGCTCTGACCCGACTCAAAGGCAGCCTGTACGCTGACTTGGTAGTGTGGATTCAGAGCCTCACCAGCAAAGTAAATACGATCACCGACAGGTTCCAACAAGGTATTACGATCAGCGTCGCCTGAGCCGTTAGCAAAATAGGAGTAGGAGCCATATGAGAATGGATCTTGACTCCAGTTTGTGCGCACATAACCCACTAGCGGTGAAGGCGTTTTCGGAACGTCTGCCGCCTTTGCATAACCAGATAAAGGCACGGCCGCC
>CALHRQ010000064.1 GCA_938038175.1 uncultured Granulosicoccaceae bacterium
TCTCTCTCTCTTTTATTTTTAAACAGCCTGTCATATTTTGTGCTTGTTTATTCGATTTTTAATAATCGACTGATAACAACATATACCTGGTTGTTTGTAATTGTTGGGTTGTTGTCTATTAGATTTTGTACTTATCGTGCAGCAGCAACGACTGAAGCCCAGATTTACAACTTTAATGAGCCTTCCACGCCGCTTCCATAAAAAAAACCAACCGCTGTGAACATGCAAGATAAGACGTCATCAATTAAGCTGGTTGTACTATCAGCTAACGAGTATTTGGATCCGAGTACGAGGTTTCGTATATATCAATACTTTTCATTGTTTCAGGAGCGTTCAATCCAGCCACGCCTGTTCTATTTTGTAGACAATAAAGATTTTAAGAAGTTGTATGTAAAGAAAACATTATTGATGTCGCTTCGTCTTGTTGGCCGAAGCAGTCTTAGGATGTTGAGGACAATCCCAGCTCTTTTTCAGGCAGATGTTGTCTGGATACAGAGGGAGGCAACGTCTATTGGCCCACCAATACTAGAGTGGCTTGCGCACATCATTGGGAAACCAATGATTTTGGATATTGATGATGCAGTCCATTTGCCCAGAAAAGAGGTGGGGGTAAATGGTAAGCTGGTTGATTTGTTGAAATTTACGGGGAAAACCAGGCATATAGTGAAGTGGGCCGACAAGGTTGTTTGTGGGAATCCACATCTACAGGAATATATTCGGAATGTGAGTGAATATGACAAATCGACTTTTGTACCAACCGTCGTTGATATGAGTCAATTTGCACCAGCTCAAATGGAATCTGAGTCTGACAGCCTGGTAATTGGTTGGATTGGATCTCACTCTACAGCTAAGTTCCTTGAGCAATTACGAGGGCCTCTACAACAATTATCCAGCCGCTATGATTTTTGCCTGCATATTATCGGGGCGGGGAAAGAGTTAGAAATCGAAGGGGTTCAGGTTATAAATTCGCCATGGAAGTTGGAGGATGAGGTGACTCAATTCCAATCGTTTGATATTGGTATTTATCCACTGCCTTTTGGTGATGAAGTTGCTTTGGGTAAGTCTGGCTTTAAGGCAATTCAGTATGCTGCGGTAGGTATTCCCTGTGTTGTTTCACCTGTGGGTATTGTTGCTGATTTGGTTGAAGATGGTGTTAGCGGATTCCACGCGAAAAGTGAAGAAGAGTGGTTTAGTTATCTTGAAAAATTGTTGGTAGATGGTCAGCTAAGAAAAGAAATGAGTGCGCGTGCGCGTGAGTTGGCATTGCGTGATTTCAATAGAGATAGATGGTTTGAGCAAATTTATCAGACCGTTGTTGAAGTGATTGAAGAGCAACCTGGAAAAAACCCTGATGTGCGGAATTTACGGCAGACTGTCACTTGACGGTGAATTTGATCACAATCTGGTTAAGCAGAATCTGCTTTCCCTCCATAAGTTAACTCACCGTGGCCCCGATGAATTTGGGTCGTGGGAAAACGCAAATGTTTTTCTTGGCATGCGCCGGTTAAGCATTATTGATCTTGCTGGAGGCACTCAGCCAATCTGGAATGAAGATCATACGCTTTGTATTGTCTACAATGGTGAGCTTTATAATTATCTTGACTTACGTCCAGAACTTATTCAGCGAGGGCATCAGTTTAAAACTGAAAGTGATACAGAGGTTGTTTTACATGCTTTTGAGGAGTGGGGGGCTGATTGCTTAAAACGCTTTAATGGCATGTTTGCGTTTGCGATTTGGCATATACATAAGCAGACGTTGTTTATTGCACGAGATCGAATTGGCGAGAAACCGCTTTATTACTATAAGGATAGTAAGACGTTTGCGTTTGCTTCTGAAATTAAGGCAATTGTGGCGGACAAAAAAATTCCAAGGGAACTAAACCCGAAAGGGTTGGCAAATTTCCTGGCATATGGACATGCTGTTGCACCTCAAACAATCTATAAAAACATTTTTAAGTTATTGCCCGGGCATTTTATGGAGGTCTCAGAGCAGGGGATTGCTATTACCCAGTATTGGGATGTGGGTGATGAGCCTCAAGTAACTACAGATCGTGTTTTATCTGAAGATGCTTATGCTGAGGCAATTCGAGAACTGCTTGATGATTCTGTTAAAAGACGGATGTTGGCGGACGTGCCGGTTGGGGCTTTTCTGAGTGGTGGTGTTGATTCGAGCGCGATTGTCGCATTGATGCAGCGTCATGCTACTGGCAAGGTCAAGACGTTTTCTCTTGGTTTCAGGTCGGGTGGTGGTTATAACGAGCTCTCGGAGGCGAAGCAGGTTGCGGCGTTTCTTGGAACGGAGCATTATGAGCTGGAAGTTGGGAATGAGGATGTTGTAAATTTGTTGCGGACGATGGTTTATCATTATGATGAGCCGTTTGGTGATTCTGCTGGGTTCCCAATTTATTTGTTAAGTAAGTTTGCGCGCCAGCATGTAAAAGTGGTGCTGGCTGGAGATGGTGGGGATGAGTTGTTTGGAGGGTATCGGCGTTATGCAGCGGATCAGTTTGCTCCTTTTTATAATAAATTGCCGGGTAGGCTTTCGGCCGAAATAATCCCCAATCTGGTCAACAGATTGCCACGCTCCCGTCGCATAAAACGCTCAATTAACACCTGGCAAATTCAAGATCCCGCTCAACGCTATGGGTCATGGCTCACCTCCTTTGATAAGGAAATGCAATCTTCATTACTCAATCCCGAATTGGTCGAACAACTGGCTGACTACGACATCGGTTGGCCCTACGACAAGTACTACAACCAGCTAAACGGGAAGACAGCACACGATTCTCTGAATCGAATGATGTACACCGACTTCAAGACATGGATGGTAGACGGATATATGGAAAAAACAGACAAAGCGACGATGGCATGTCACATCGAAGCACGTCTGCCGTTTCTTGATTACCGACTGGCCGAGCTCGCCTACCAGATACCCGGCAAATACAAAGTAAAAGGCACTTCCCTGAAGCGGATATTAAAACATGCTGTACGCGGTCTGGTTCCAGACGACGTTTTAAAGCGACCAAAGCATGGGTTTTCAGTTCCAACAGATCCCTGGTTCCGTGGTGAGTTAAAAGAATTTGTCCATGACACGCTTCTCGATCAACGTGCTCGAAACCGGAACCTGTTCAATACGTCGGTGGTTGAAAAAATGTTGAAAGAGCATGTAAGCGGCACACATATCTGGAGCACGCATCTCTGGCTACTATTGAACCTTGAAATGTGGCATCGTATTTTCATCGACGGCGAATCAGTCTAGTAGAAGCACTCGTTTCCAGCAATATCCGTGAAACTCGTTTACATCGTTACATCCCCACTTACAGCCAACGTTCTATTGCGTGGACAGTTAAATGCGCTTATTGAAGCCGGACATGATGTTTCGATCATTGTCGGCCCCGGCGAGGAACTGGCTGAAGTAAGAAGACGTGAGAAGGCGACTGTTTTCGCTGTTCCAATGGAACGCGAAATCAGCTTGTTGCGCGATATTTATAGCCTGCTCCTGGTTACTCGCCTGCTCTTTCGCCTTAAGCCAGATCTGGTGAATGCCAGCACCCCAAAGGCGGGACTTCTTGGCATGATAGCTGCCTGGCTCAATCGAGTGCCAACCAGGGTTTTTCAGCAGCGTGGTCTGCGCCTCGAAACGACCACCGGGTTTAAATATCGACTGCTTTACTTCTTTGAAAAGCTCACGGCCACCTGTGCCACACATATTGTTTGTAACAGCCATAGTCTCCGAAAAACTTATATAAAACTGAAGTTGGCGAAGCCAGCAAAATTACGTGTGCTTGGTGCTGGCTCAAGTAATGGCGTCAATACGCAAAGATTTCATAAAGTTTCTGCTCTTGAGAGAAGTCAGCAACGCAAGCAGTTTTCAGTGCCTGATGATGCATTTGTTATTGGCTTTGTAGGTAGATTGACCCGTGATAAGGGGATTGCTGATTTATTCGAAGCGTTTCAAATTGTTAGCGCGGAGGTGCCATCTGCCTATCTTCTTCTTATCGGACCTGTTGAAGAAGGGGATGCGCTTCCAGCGAGCCTGCTTAAAGACCTTCGAGATCATGCGCGTGTAAAGGTAGTTGGTATGGTTGCAGACACTGCGCCATATTATTCGGTAATGGATGTTTTCGCATTCCCTTCTTATCGAGAGGGGTTTCCAAATGCGCCGCTTGAAGCGGCGGCTTCTGGAGTAGCCACAGTTGGTTATGCGGCGACAGGAACAATTGATGCTGTAGAAGATAGGGTGTCCGGATTGTTGGTGCCTGTGGGAGACGTTGATGCGTTAACCAGGCAGATTCGTAGCGTAGCGCTTGATAATGAGCAATTGCTTGTTCTTAATGAGGCAAGTTACCAACGAGCCGTAACACAGTTTGATTCACGCCAGGTTTGGCGTAATTGGGTGGAGTTTTACCGTGTATTTGAAAACAAGTCTGTATCGAGACGGCGGCAAGCGACTGTTTGATGTATTAGCAGTGTTTGTTGCCCTGCCAATTTTGGCCCCAGTATTGTTAGTTGTGGCAATTTGTGTCAGGTTGTTTCTGGGAAAGTCTGTTTTGTTCAAACAAGAACGACCTGGATTGGCTGGTCGTCCTTTTTTTATTCTCAAGTTTCGTACGATGACTGATGAAAGAGATGCGGATGGTGAGTTGTTGCCTGATGCGGAGCGATTGACCAGTTTCGGCCGATTTTTGCGCTCAACATCGCTCGACGAGTTGCCCGAGTTCTGGAATGTGCTTAAAGGTGAGATGAGCCTGGTTGGCCCGCGCCCGCTGCTGATGCAATATCTCACACTATATTCGGCCGAACAAAAACGCCGGCACGATGTCAAACCCGGCATCACAGGATGGGCACAGATAAACGGTAGAAATCAGATTTCATGGGAAGACAAATTTAAACATGATATTTGGTACGTTGATAATTTAAACCTCTACCTTGACCTGAAAATCATTTTTGCAACAGTTTTCAAACTTCTCAAACGGGAAGGCGTTAACCAGCCGGGACACGTAACCGTAGAAAACTTTAAGGGCGTAAGGACAACAGAATCTTGAACAAGAAAAGCTTGCGCATAGCGTTTGCAGGAGATCGAGAGATAGCAGTAAAGGTGCTAAAGCACATTCTGGCAGACGGCGTAAAACCATTAGCCCTCCTGACTTCAAGCCAAAAGAAAGCAACGCATGCAGATCAATTAATTCAATTATCGAGCCATCTGACTCAAGATTACATCATGCAGGGAACAACCTTCCGCGAAGAAGACGCCCTGGAAAAACTGAAGCAGTTAAAGCTCGATTACATAATTTGCATCCACTTCCCCTACATTATCCCTGAATCAGTTCTCGATATTCCACGGATCGGTGTGGTAAACCTGCATCCCGCCTACCTCCCGTACAACCGTGGCTGGCACACACCATCCTGGGCAATATTGCAAAACACCCCTTACGGTGCTACTTGCCATTTCATGGATGCTGGTGTTGATACTGGTGATATTATTCATCAGGAGCAGATCGAGATTTCGCCTGCAGATACTGCAAACTCGCTTTATGCACGCGTACTGGACATGGAGTTCGAGGTTTTTAAGACATGCTGGCCAGGATTGCGAACGGAAACGTTTGCTCGAACAAAACAACCCCATAGCTCAAGCGAAGCACATAGAAAACAAGACCTCTTTCAGGACAGTGTTCAGCGTATTGATCTTGATAAGCTAATGCCCGCTGGCGACTTGATTCGTCAAATTCGAGCACTCTCAACGAACAATATTAAAGAGGCCGCATATTTTGAAAGTAACGGACGAAAATACCGTATGCAAATCAAAATTGAGGAAGAAGTAACAAAGTGATAGCGCCAAGATTGTATTTGTCACCACCACATATGTCGGACGCTGAAAGGGAATTGCTTTTGGCAGCTTTCGACTCTAATTGGATTGCCCCATTAGGCCCGATGGTAGACGGATTTGAAGCCGATATATGTGCTTATACCGGTGCAAAGCACGCTCTGGCGCTAAGCAGCGGCACAGCAGCCATCCACCTTGCGCTTCGGTTATTAGACATTCAACCCGGAGACGAGGTGTTTGTTTCAACATTGACATTTAGTGCCAGTGTCAACCCAATCCTCTATGAACAGGGAAGGCCTGTGTTTATAGACAGCGAAGCACTGTCCTGGAACATGGACCCCGATTTATTGGCGCGGGCCCTGCAAGAAAGGGCGATAGCAGGCAACCTGCCAAAGGCTGTGATTGTGGTCCATTTATATGGGCAAAGCGCCAATATGAAGGCAATTATCGATATCTGCCAGCGGTATGGTGTCCCAATAATTGAAGATGCAGCAGAGTCGCTTGGCGGAATATTTGAGGAGCAACACACCGGCACGTTTGGCAAGGCCGGCATTTACTCCTTTAATGGCAACAAGATAATCACAACCAGCGGCGGTGGCATGCTGGTTTCAGATGATGGCGACTTTATTGCACATGCACGAAAGCTCTCAACTCAGGCGCGAGAAGCTGCACCACATTATCAACATGCTGAAATTGGATTCAACTATCGAATGAGCAATTTGCTCGCCGCAGTTGGACGTGGACAACTTGCGATGATTGAGGATCGGGTTGCCAGTCGCCGTGCTAACTTTGATTATTATGCCGATGCCCTATCCAGCGTTCCGGGGATTACGTTTATGCCAGAAGCCAGCTGGGGGAGAAGCAATCGCTGGTTAACAGTCATGACCATTGATCCCAATGAGGCAGGCTGTGATCGTGAACAATTACGCCTGGCACTTGAACAGCAGAATATCGAATCACGTCCAGTGTGGAAGCCAATGCATCTTCAACCAATCTTTGAGCAATATGAATGTGTTGGTGGTGGTTTGGCAGAACACTTTTTTCAGCAGGGATTATGTTTGCCCAGTGGCTCAAACCTGACTTCAGCTGACAGAGAGCGTGTTGTAGACACGCTTGTAAGCGTACTTCAACGAGAAACTCAGATTTAAGTAGTAGCACATCATATGTTTATTCGTAACAGGTACTTTTTCATTCTTGATGCCTTTCTCCTCTCACTGACACCCTCAATCGCTCTTTTGCTTCGCATTGAATCGTCAGTCGTTGAGTCAGAGTTTTGGCCAGGTGTGGTTGTCTATACGGCCATTGCGCTAATCGTTCGCCTTGCAACTTTTCATCTTTCGGGGCTATATCGGCGATTTTGGCTGTATGCGAATATCGATGAGTTGGTGCAAATCATCAATGCGGTGATTGTAAGCTCAGGAATAATCGTGTTCGTCCTATTGATAATCTGGGCATTTGGATCAATTTCACTGCCACGCTCCATACCGCTTATCGATATGTTGCTGGTTATGCTTGTCATTGGTGGCAATCGTTTTGCAAACAGGGCGCTGAAACGGACGCCGCGTAAACGCAATGAAAAGCCGTTGACCCGTGTGTTGGTATTTGGTGCTGGTAATGCGGGCGTGGCTGTTAGTAAGGAAATCCATCAATCAAATCGATTGAATATGCATTTGATTGGGTTTGTGGATGACGATCTCGACAAACTGCATATGAATATTCAGGGTGTTCCAGTATTGGGAACCAGGAATGAGCTGAAGGAGTTGGTTGTAGACCTTGATATTGAACAGCTCATCATTGCAGTGCCGTCAGCGTCAGGCAAGCTTATTCGTGAGTTGAATGCGCTGGGAGAAGCGGCAGGCGTTGAGACCAAAGTGATGCCGAGTGTCTCTGAATTGCTCAATGGGCGACTCAAAGTAAGCCAGCTGAGAGATGTGCAGATTGAAGACCTTCTTAGACGAGAGCCGGTTGATACAGATTTTGAGTCGGTTACGTCGCTTATTCGTGGAAAAACAGTTTTGATTACCGGCGGTGGCGGATCAATTGGCAGCGAATTGTGCCGTCAGATATGGGCCTGTGATCCGCGCAGATTGGTAATTGTTGGTCATGGTGAAAACTCGGTTTTTTCAATTAATGCAGAATTGCGTGCTCTCAAACCGCTGCCCGGTGAATTACATGCGGTCATAGCTGATATTCGGTTTCCTAAAAGAATAAACGCGGTTTTTGAAGAGTTTCAGCCTGATATTGTGTTTCATGCTGCTGCCCACAAACATGTGCCTTTGATGGAACACAATCCTTCAGAAGCAATAACGAACAATGTTTTTGGTACCAGAAATGTGCTGAATGCGGCTAAGCTGGTTGGGGTTGATCGTTTCGTCATGATATCGACGGACAAGGCGGTAAATCCTACGAATGTGATGGGTGTTACCAAGCGATTTGCAGAGATGTTGGTGCATCGGACGGCGAAAGAGACCGGGCAGCCGTATGTAGTTGTCAGGTTTGGCAATGTGTTGGGTAGCCGTGGTAGCGTTGTTCTGACTTTTCGCAAGCAGATTGAGGCTGGTGGCCCGGTAACGGTTACAGATCCCAGGATGACACGCTTCTTTATGACGATTCCAGAAGCTGTGCAGTTGGTGTTGCAGGCGGCAGTGCTTGGTCAGGGTGATGAGGTATTTGTCCTTGATATGGGGGAGCCGGTCAAAATTGTAGATTTAGCGACTGATCTGATAGAGCTTTCCGGGTATCAGGTTGACCAGGATATTGACATTGTGTTTACTGGTATGAGACCGGGGGAAAAGCTCTATGAAGAGCTGTTTATCTCTGGCGAAGATAGAAAGCGAACAAAACACACCAAGATTTTTCTTGCGGGTAATGCCGGTGCCCAG
>CALHRQ010000065.1 GCA_938038175.1 uncultured Granulosicoccaceae bacterium
AGTTGCTTGATAGAAAAAGTGCTCAGGACTGGTTCAGCAATACCAAGTTCTTTGAATACTTAACCCTGCCAGCCGCGTTCTCATCCATCAGCGGCGCGCACTACTGTTCGATGGGGCCGGTGCATGCTATTCAAGAGGTCTTGCGTAGTCATCACGTCGATGATTCGCCTGAATTATTTTTTGCACTCGGTGGTGACATCGAGCAATGGAATCCAGACGATGTTCACTTTCGTAGTCAGTTACTGCGTTGGGTGCTCACAGATAGGTATCGCATATGGTTAGGTGTGCCAGAACTTGATTCGCTTTCGGATGATCTGATGCGCAGTCTTTCAAGTCTGCAGTCAATGGGCGTCAATCTGGCATCGATTCCCGCGAACTGGAACACCGAGAGCAACGAAGCTAATTGCATTGTTCAGATCAAGACAGGGGAGGATTGCCATTCACTCCACAGTCTATCACTAACGGCATCCGTTCCAGGCGATACCTGGTTGGCAACGAATCCGGGAGATACTTGGGCCCGTACCAAAGATCTAGCATGGTTGGACCCACAGCCATTGGATTCTGTTGGGGTTACCGAAACACGCGACGGTACAACCGTTGTCGAAATAAAGCAAGAGTTGGACGGAAGTCTAGCGGAACTGCCCACCCGAATTCATGATGTTATTCGTAGTAAAGCACCTCAGCTGATGGATGTGCTAGAAAAGGAAAAACCGATTGCAATACGGTATTCAGATCGCTATCTAAAATCACCCTGGTCAGCGCTCATGCTCGGTGAGTTTATCAATGCCTTTAGTTCACCAGATTTAAAAGCCATTTCGATCGAAACCATGGCGCCACACAGACAGGCAAACCAACGCAAGGCATCGGTTTTAATCGAGGAGGATTGGACAGCAGCTGCTGCACAAAAACACGTGATCGAACAATGGATTTATGACAACACCTCGGTAGAACCGACAGTGAAACTGCACAGTCAGTTTGCAAATATACAGCATGGTCGAATCATGCAGCTCGAATTCGCATCCGGTGTGATGAGCACCATTCGTTTTGATCAAGGCGTGGGTTATTGGCAACCAAGAGCCGTACACCGTGACCACTTAAAATATAACTTTGCGACCAAGCCAGAACATCAACCGGCCGCGCTCGCTAAATTCAAGGAGCGAGCAATCTGTTCTGCAAGGGCGTTATGGGCAACCTATCTGGCTATTAGCGTAGATTGACTCAAACAGCTGTGAACAGCATAAATCCAATGCAAGCTGTTACTACGCGCTACGATAACGACCAATGATGATTTTTTTGCTTATACCGAGGCAATTCGAATGGATCACTCGGGTCGTAGTGCTTCGCCAGTTGTTCCGCCCAGCGTACTAATCGTCGCTTGGAGGCGGAATGATTGTGGTGGTTTCCGCCGGCTATGATCGCGCTCATGCAATCGCGTATATCTTTTGCGCGATGGCGCCCGATAACCATTGATTCAATCTGTGCAATTCGTTCTTCGGTCAGCCTGGCGGCTCTCTCTTCGAGTTCGCGTCGACGCTTTGCTTTAAGCCGAGCATGTTCTTGCGCCTGAACTTCGCGCAGTCTCGCTTTGGAGAAATCAGCAGCCTTGAGAATACCGTGAACTATTTGAGGTAGTCTGTCCTCAAGCATCGCCTTTTTCCCGTCTTTCCATTGCGTTTGTATTCCGTACAGCCTTCTACCATGAAGGTTGAGCTCCAGAGTACCGCTGGGAGCATAGTCCCAACGTGGGGCCCATAATGAGCCATATTTTACTTTTTGTTGTTGCTCCTTTTTAGTGAGTACGTGGGTAGAGCGCGTTGCAGGTTCAAACAAGGAAACACGAATCTCTTCACCGTCTATGCATAGTTCAATTGCATTTCGTTTGGTCGAATAGTGTACGTGGTGTCCCAGTTCGATCATCGTATGCACGATTGTATTGAGTAGCGATATTGCGCGTGGGAGTCCGGTGCGCGAGACCTGAACATCAATCCTCGCAGTCATCAGACGGCCATACTCATTTGGCCTTGAGCCCACAAAATATTTCTTACAATCTCGAACCAATGGATGAATCGTCTTTTTCGTTGATATTTTCGGAAGATCAGTAGTGGCGATTTCAGGGATAGTAGGGTCTGGTTTTGGATTGAAAGTGATACTCGTGTACTGCACTCCCATCTGTGCGGGCAGGGCGGGCTGTTTGGGACGGTGTTGTGCGGCTTTTAGCCAATGCCCGGATTTTGGTCTTGGGATACCCAGTCGCTTACAGATTTTCGCCAGGCCTACGTCTGTAACATACAGCGTTGGCGCAAGCTCGGACATCGGCTTAGACCAAACAAGATCCAGCAGTTCTTGTCGTGTTAGGGTGATTGCTTCTGGAGTCATGTTGTTTCCCAAAACCTCAGGTTAGCAATCCTTGTGGACACAGTCAGTCGATTAATACTGTGAGTTTAACTACTTTGCTGCGCACCACTAAGTAGTGTATGTCTAGAATGACCCCTATTCTGGTACGAGACGGTCTATCTTTCGATACAACCGTTGCAACTGCGCTACTTGTTCTGAGCCATAGTGTAGTTCACGATGACAATTCGGACACAGCGCGGCTACGTTGGTGACAGTGTCGCTACCACCATCAGCTAGGCGGCGCAAATGATGCACTTCCAAATACAGAGTCCCATCAGGTTTTAAGAACGGTGCTTCTTTGTCGCAGCACTCGCAGTGACCATCTGCTAATTGGAGTGCATACGCTACAACGGCGGGGTTGCGTTCATAGGTTGTGGTTTGATACGTTTTTTTCTTTGGTTGTTTGTTTCCCGATGGCGGTTGGCTAACAGGTTTATTCAGCAGTGCAGATACATCTTCAATGAATCCGGCTTTTGGTGGGTTGTGGTTACCTTCTTCCTGATTTATTAGGTCCTAGAGCTGTTTTGCCACGGTGGCACCCACATTTTTAGCTGGCAGTAAACCAGGTACCCAGGTGCGACCCAGTAGGGCATACACGTGTGAGATATTCTGCATCCTGTATTCAAACGCACTTGCCGATCGGTCATGTTGCTCAGCTAACTCGCGATAGATTTCGGTTTTGGAGTATGCTTTTCCTGAAAAAGAATGCTCTCTCATGGTTATATATGCACAAACCGCTGCGCGTAACTCTGCCTCAGTCCAATTGTTAGCCATGGGATGGTTTCACGGATTAGTAGGATTAGATGCTGTGTAGGGTATCAGATGATTTTCAGAACCTGCCATGTATATTGCTGTTGTAAAGTACGATACTGCATCCTAACGTTAGATATAAAAACGTTACTCTATGCCAATCGAATCGCTCTACGTTCAATCAGTGTTGGATTTTTCTTGATCGGTTGTCCCATTATCTGACTCCTAACTTGAGTGATAGTCTAATTTGTATTAATCAGAATCGAGTGTTCCCGCTGCTTATCAAGAAGCCATGCATGCGACTAAGGCCACCAATACGAATTACCATTGACAAAACGATGAAGAATCAATATCTTTACAAATTAGCATGTTGTAAAGATGTATTGATATGTCTAAACTCAGTTCAAAACGGCAGGTGACGTTACCCGTTGAGCATTGTCGAGCGCTCGGAATAGAACCGGGAGATGAGCTTGAATTCTTTGTCGCTAATGGTCAATTAACGTTAGTTAAAAAGAGCCGAGGACGAGCCAAGGGCGTTATCAAGCATCTAAAGGGCAATAAACGGTACAACGATACCCAGTCCCGACAGGATGGCATGGGATGATTGGCGTTGATACGAGTATACTGCTTCGCTACGTACTCGAAGATGATGAGCGGCGGGCAGAAAAAGCAACACGGGTAATCCTTGGGAGCGACACTGTGTATATAAGCCATGTGGTGCTTTCAGAAACCGCGTGGACGTTGGCAGGCAAGAAATACCGCGCATCAGCCGAGGACATCGCATCCGTGGTTCAAGCGCTCTTTGAAGAGGAGACTGTGCTTATTCAAGACGAGCACGTAGTCTGGTCAGCGTTGGCACAGTATAGAAAGTTGGCCATCGAAGATGGAATTGCTGTGGATTTCCCTGACTGCCTGAATTGCCACGCATCGGTTGACGCAGCCGATTACTATGAAGATCGCTTTGGCGGATACCACTCATTCGATAAAGCAGTACAACGATTGCCCGAGGCTGTGACAACGGGATAAAGGAGTATCGGCATTGAGCATATGGCTTTTTCGAGATGTCGCCATAGAGTTTGAGATATGTTTATTTACAATCGAGTCTTTTTTCGTAAAATTTCTCTCGAGATGTCCATCCAAAAGACTATTGATCTTCGATTTCGTATTTGTTAACTCGTGTGCAATTACTTTATGAGTTCCGATGGAGTTGTGCAATACGGAATGCAGATATAGTCTTCCATCATCTCGATCGTATAAAAAAGCCAAAATTCCAATAATAACCAGTATCAAACCTCCAGCAGTGTCTTTTCATCGATGGCATAGGCGCACTAACGGTTTCTAGATTGGTCGCTGTAATTATGGGGCTTGTTGCGCGTCAACAAATGACATAGCAAAACACGGATACCGCGCATTTCATTGTTTAGAAGCAA
>CALHRQ010000066.1 GCA_938038175.1 uncultured Granulosicoccaceae bacterium
TTGGGATTATTTTTGCGAGTGCCTTTTTTACGTTTTATAGGTTTAGATTCGCCCCGACATTGGCGTCAAACTGTATGTCTACATCGTGCACCGGCTTCAATGTTCAAAATAGCTTTTTTGATACTGACGCTGTTCATCGCAGGTTGCAATGGTAGTTCTGGTGGCAGCAGCTCGCAATCGTCGGAGTCAGTAACAGCGACAGAGCTTAGCCCTGAAAATTTCACCGCTGACCGCCAATCTCTTATTGAAGGAGAAACAACCACAATCCGATGGAACATTGCTGATGCTGCGAACGTGTCTATCTCTCCAGACATCGGTTCTGTATCTGCAACAGGTGAGCAGGACGTTTCGCCATCTACCACCACTGAATACACACTAAATGCAACTGTACAGGGTGAGCCAGTTCAGGGCATGCTGACAATAGAGGTTCGTCCATTTGCTGCGGTTCAATTAGTCGCAAATGTGACCTCCGGAGATGCGCCGCTTAGTGTCAGGTTCACACCCGTTGCAGATTCTGCAACCGCCATCAATCGTTATTTTTGGGATTTTGCAGGAGATGGTGGGCCAGAAGATGGTGGCTTAGGCATTGATGCTAATGGCTTCGATCGCTTGAGCTTTGGTGCCCGTAGTTATGATGTCACTGGTAGAGATATCACCTTTACTTACGAAGAGCCCGGCACCTACAACCCCAGGGTGCGTGTGTGGGATGAAGCTGGGAATCAAGCCGAGTCCACTGTTCAGATTATTGTTGGCAATGCGCCACCAACCGCTTTTCTAAGAGCCTCGCCTACATCCGGCCAAGCGCCACTGTCAGTTACATTCGATGCGGATGCATCTGATAACGAAGGCTCGGTTGCACTTTATGAATGGGATTTCAATGGTGATGGTGTTTATGACGATTCTTCTACAACAGACCGAATAACATTCGTCTATGAGACGCCCGGCAGTTTTCAGGTCGGGGTTCGGATGACTGATTCACAAGGCGCAGTCGCTGAACTCGCACCAATCCATATGCAAGTCAACGCGTCCGCTTCTGCAGTACCTGATGTGAGTTTGCGAACTAACCTACGCTCCCCAGTTGGCACTGGACCATTGACGGTAAACTTCAGGGCAACCGCAAGAGATCCTTCAAGATCCGATCTTGTTTTATGGGAATGGGATTTTGATGGCGATAATATAATTGATTCAACGGAAGAACGTTCAGCCAGTTTTACCTACGAGAGAGTGGGAAATTTTTATCCAAGGCTCAGAGTCACTAATGCCGATGGTGCGATTGGTACCGATATTCTTAATATAAGAGTTGATGCTGATCATAGTTTGGTGGTTGCCGAAGGGGCGATCAATCCCGAGCGTGGTGAAACCAGCAACATCGCAGTGTCGCTCAACGGCACAACTTCCGTCAGTTTGGAGATAGAAGATCGCAACGGAGTCTCTGTTAATACATTATGGCCTACCCAAGAGCGTCCCACAGGTGAATACACTGTGTCATGGGACGGCAGAGCAGGTGATGGCAGTGTTCTTGATCCCAGTGACTACTACGCCGTACTAAGGTTTGTCGATAATGATGGTGTGGAATCCACTGTCGATTATCGGACGACGACTGGTGGCAAAATATTCTATCCCAGCGGTTGGCCAAGTGGCTGTCGTGGAACAGACAGGGGTGTCGATTGTGGCTTGCTGCAAGTTTCTGAAAATGAGTTAGAACCGTTTAACAACAATCCCACTGTATTCAGTTTCAGCAATCCAAATAATGCGCGTATGACTGCATACATGACAGTCATTGGTTCGGAAGACCTTGCGTTTGCTTCCTTTTTTCGCTCGCGGCTAATGCCACCTGATGATTACTCAATCACCTGGTTTGGTGAAGGAACTACGGGCAAGTTTCTAGAGCGTTTCAGATCAGGCGGATATTTACCCGCTATTTATGGGCTTACTGCTAGTGACAACGCCATTTTTCTTTCAAATCAAACAGAGCTCGGTGCTCTTACCGCAGAGCCTGCGATTGTTTTCCCTGCGGGCTCAAACAATACCTCTAAAAGTGTCATGACATTTGACTTGTCCAGGCTTGCCAATATTGTGCTGACTATAGACAACATGGAAACAGGCGTTGAGGTGTTGCGCCGCCGCTTTCCAAATATTGCCGCTGGAACAAACAGAACAATTGAATGGGATGGGCGTGGAAATAATGGTGAGTTCGTCCAGCCTGGCGGATACAGACTAAGCCTAACCGCCACCGATCGCTTTGGGCAGACAACACTGCCATCACGTGCTGTGCAACGCATTGAATACTGATAGGGATATTGTGATGAACAATTATAGAAAGACTGTTTTTTCAGTTTTCGCAGTGTTGTCGTTGTTAATTGGCACACAACTGCATGCAGCGGACAACAATAACGACTTTAACTCTCATGATACGAGGTTAGGTCCATCACTATTTGATCGGTTATTTTCTCCTCTCACGCGCTGTCGAGGTGAGAGTAGTGGTTCTCCAGTGAGCCTCGTCGATGGAGCATTCATTTGGTCTGATACGGATATCTATCTCAATGGGCGGCCCAGTTTACATCTGACGCGTCACTACAATTCCTTTGACGCACGTGATGGCATTTTTGGAAAAGGTTGGAGTTCTCGTTGTGAAAAGTCACTCACACGCATCGTTGAATTTCAACAGAACGAGGCTGGCGAATCAACACCAAAATTGGTTTATATCTATCGAGCTGCGCTAGGGCACAGATACAATTTTGAAGAAACCTCGGCTGGTCAATTTTTAAGCCCAGATGGTCTTAGTGATCTTGCGCTCACTATTGACGCTGAGGGAAATGCTGAGATCGTTGGTCAAGAATTAAGTATTGAGCGATTCAATGCTCAAGGTAAGTTGATTAGTGAAATAGACCGAAACGGTAATGCGATCAACTATAGCTATGAGAATGGCGTTTTATCGAGTATCTCTGATACCAATGGGCGCTCATTAACATTTTCATTTGACAGCTCAGGGCATGTGTCCTCAATCACCGACCACACTGATCGTGTATGGACTTATTCGTACAATGCGGAAGGCACCTTGGCTTCGGTTACCGATCCGGCGGGAGGTGAGTGGAAGTATTCGTACGTGCCCATTAGCCGTCCAGCTGATGCCAATCAGTATTATGGAATATCACAAATCACTGATGAAACGGGTGTTGTGATCACCAGTGTCACTTACACCGACACTGGACGGGTTAACAGCTACACCGAAGGTGAAAACGTTTATACCTACGAATTGCGTCGAGATGGTTATATCTACAAGACCGATAGCATGGGCTCCCGTATGTTGTATCTACTTGACGAAAACGGAAGCAAGACTGAAGTATGGAGCCCTTCCAGCACGCGAAACCCTTTAAGGTTTTCGTATAACGACGAGGGTAGGTTGACCTTATTGACTGACAGAGCTGGTACTGAGTTTAGTTTTGAATACGATCTGCTTGGCAGGGTGATAGCAGACACTGATCCGGATGGTGTTGTTAGATATGAATATCTTGGCAATACGGATTGGGTGAGCAAGGAGACATCAGTTACTGGTCGCACTAATTCAATGGCATATGACGCTGAAGGCAATATAACGAGCTTTACTGATGCGGCAAACAACACCTACAATTTTACGTGGACTGATGAGGGAGATCTTCTATCCCAGACAGATCCACTAGGGAACACTCAGAGAATCACAGTCAACTCAACTGGTCTTACCGTTAGATCGACGGATCCGTTGGGAAGAAGTACGACTTATGTATACGATGCCAGAGGCAATCCTTTGTCCGTCACCAATCCAGATGGCAGTAGTTTGGAGTACACATATGACGTGCTTGATAGGGTCACCAGTGTGACAGATGCTCTTGGCCATCTAGTACGATATAACTATGATGAGGCGGGGCGATTACTAAGTCTCGTTGATCCTGCCGGCGGTTCGGCGCGATTCGTTTACGATACCTTTGGCAGGTTAATATCGGAAACACGAGCTGATGGCAGTACTTATACAAGCACATACCGAACAGACAATCTAACTGATACGATTACGGATCCAAGAGGAGTTACTGTTCAATACAGTTATGATGCGTCCAAGCGACTAACTCGTGAACAAGCAGGTACTAGCTCATATAGTTATCGTTATGATAGTTTGGATAGGCTTACCTCTGCAACTGGTGGCTCCGCAACCATCACGCTGACTTATGATTCCAAGAGTCGACTTCTCACTGAGCGGCAAGGCCGCTCCACGATCACCTTTCGCTACAACGCTGAAAGTGAATTAATTGGGATGGATGCTGTGGGAGACACTTTATCCTACGGCTATGACGCAAGAGGGCTGTTAAGTACTTTTTCCACTCCAGAGGGTGAGCATAACTATATACACGATGAGGCTGGTCGGCTGATAAGTCACGGCTTCCCAACTGGGTCTGCTGCAACAATGGCGTATGATGCTGCGAGTCAACTAATGCAGCAAGACTATCGCACATTGGGTGGACCCAATTTGCAATATGGTTATGACGACCGTGGAAGAGTAACTAGTATTCAGGGTAAAGGTGTCAATGATTGGTCATATCAATATGATCAAATAAGTCGTCTCACAGGCGCGACGCAAAACCAAGGCTATAGCTATGGCTATGACCAGTTAGACAATCGACTGGATAATGGAGCTGTATATGATGCTTTTAATAAGCTACTCGAATCTGACCAGTACAACTATAGCTATGATGAGGCCGGTAATCTTCTTAGCAGAGTAAATAAGCAGACCGGTGAGCAACTTCGTTTGCAATATGATGGCTTTGGACTGTTGCGTAATGCTGAGGTCGCGCCCGCTATAGATGCTCCTGCCACAATTTCTGCTCAGTATGCCTACGACGCCTTTGGCAGGAGAGGCACGAAAACCGTTAATCGTCTTACAACCACCTATCAATGGCAGGGCACCAATCTAGTTGGCGAATTTCAAGGCTCTACAAATACCGCTAAATACAGATATGATGGTGGTTACACCGCAGCGGAATATGTAGTAGAAGATGCAGCCCATTTCGTTTTGTCAGATTATTTGGGTGCTGCAGAGACTGTTTTGTCCGGTTCAGGCGAAACGCTCTGGACACGCAATGTGGATCCGTATGGAAGGCAACTGTCTAACATGCTCGGATCGCCTCAGGAGGAAGACGAACTTGCGTATAATCAGCAGTTTCCTGGGCAATATGTTGATAATGAAACCGGACTGATTTATAACCGACATAGATACTACGATCCAGATACCGGTCGGTATTTAACTTCTGATCCTATTGGTTTTTCCGGCGGTCTGAATCATTACACGTATGCACATAGCTCTCCAAGTTTGTACTTTGATCCTAGTGGTTTGGTAGCGGTTGACACTGCGCTTGATGCTGTTTCTTTAGGTTTTTCGCTCAACGATTTCCGAAATTGCCGATCAATTGCCAATGGAATATTTGTTGGTGTTGATACGGTTTTTTTGGCTTTACCTATTATTCCGAATGTTACGGCACTTAGGCATTTGGGAAGAGTGGATGATGTTGCTGGTGTTCCAAAGGGTGGAAAGAATATATTTCCTGATAACCCTGATGATTTATTGCCCGATTTGCCACGCGATGCAAAAGGGAGGATTTACACGAGTGATAGAGTTCGGATTCGACCTGAGCAACACAGCCTGAAACCAGGTGAAACATATGCACCTCGTCATCATGGTCAGCACTATCATGTTGAAACACGTGCTGACCCGAGTAAAAGTTGGAATAATAAAAATAACGTGACGAAAATAAAACCTGACAATTATCAAGTCGGACATGGCACAGGATTTCTTCCTGGTGAGAAATTTCCTGGAGCCAATTGATGAAAAAAGAGAGTGTTTCTTCTGAAATAGGTTTCTCTGATTCTGAATTAGTCGAATATGGCAAACGTTCAGATAGATTTACTGTTGAACTATTGGCATGGAATGAGTCGTCTATATCTATTGTATTCAGAGATGTGATTCGAATTTTGGACAATGATGCTAATTCCATTTCGGCCTTTTTTAAGGTATCAGACAGTGAGTTTCTTAAAGCAGCGTTGCACAGACTATATGATGGGACAGTAGCAGAAAATCATTCTTATGTTCACTATCAATTGTTAGATGATGATGATATCCCAGCGTTAGAGGTGGTGTGCGCTCAGATGAGCATCTCTTATGCATCGTGAGCGATTAGTTTCTTGACATTTAATAATACGGAGCTTGAGCAGATTTTTGGAGAGTCCCTATCTTCTATGGAGCGGTGCTATAGAGCGAAATATATGTTGGGTACGCATCTATGATTCAAGAAACTATATAGATACTAACTAAACCCATTTATAAGCAAGGTGGCTATACGATATATTATCTACAAGAGAGATTGTTCATTACACTAAACACGAAAAGCTGAGCGGGTTATGTATTGTAAATTGGAGTATGACGAAAGACACGCTTACTATTGTACTAACTATATGTTGTGATTAGTGCGTTGGTGCTTGTAGCTAAGCAAATGCTTGTTATGACCGACACATAAAAACTAATAAAATACAATGAACCAATTTTGAAATTTTCAAATGAGTGGCTCTGTTAACTGCAAATCTGTCCTCTTTATAGTAAGTTATAATATTGGTTTATAACGTTCTTGCCAGAATGGTAATTAATTAGTATTTGCGTTCTATATGATTTTGGTGTTTTTTTTAAATGCGATTATATAAATTATTAAGCCTTGCGATTCTAGTTGTAGCTCTGTCATTCAAAGCTCAGTCAGATGATGTCGTTTACCACACATCAACCGGCACAGGCCCTGATAAATGGGTGTCCGTCTGGTATCTTGAAAATCAGGTGTTACACCCAGGTGCTGTTAAGGTTCTCCCAAAAGAAGAGATTGGCTCAGTTCCACTGGACAAGCAAATTGACGAACAAGGCGCCAAGTTCCAAAGAACCGGTAGTTCAACAACCTTCTCAGCCATTCTTGATTACTATCCACCTGCGAACTCAACCTCCTTGGCTTTAGGGAAAATTGTTCACGAAATAGAAATCGACGCCTGGTCTGGTGATGTTTCTTTTGAGGCGCGGGTGGTTGAGCAAGATTTTCGAAACATGCAGCTCCGCTATGGCAGAGACGTTGTAAGTAAAGATTGCTACTTAATCTTTTTCGATAACGTTGCTGAACATCTGCAACAGAATACGCTTGCTAAAATGGACTCACCGGATGATCTTATCCCTAATAAGTCTTGTTTAAATTCTGAGACAATCGCTCAAGCACCTGTAAAGCTGAATTCAAAAGTTCCGACACTCCCGCTCGAAGAAGTATTAAAGCTCTCATCATCCAAAAACAAACCTCTGTTTTTAGACACGCGCGAAACCTGGGAATTTAATGAAGGGCATATTCCGGGTGCAATTAATATGAAGCTTCGCGAAATCAATGAACAGTCTGCAAGTACGCTTTTATCCGAGCACACGGTCGTTGCGTATTGTGTAAAAGATTTTCGAGGTTATGAAGCCGCCAAGAAATTACGCAAACTGGGTGTCAATGCTGTGATTATGACACCACACGGTATGAGAGGGTGGATAGCGGCTGATCTTCCTGTGGCAGGCTCGCGAGGCACCGCTGAAGATTTAGCGATGAGTGAGCTGGAGCGCATCGCAAAAGAATCGAGTCGAGTGGTTGTTCAGTAGTGATCAATCTATTCAGGGTGGCTCTGTGCTCTATTGTTGCAGTGCCTATCGCGTTGTGGATTTACAGTGTTGGAGATGTGTCTGATTACTTTGGAGCAGATGTTCCTCAGGGTCAGTTGCTGTATGTGATTTCAAAACTGCTGGGTTTGATAGCGATCACACTTGTAGGCTTGCAAGTCACTCTGGTCCATCTTCGTCAGTATGCCTGGTTCAAGCGAGTTTCCTGGTCAAAACAATCTCACAAGATATTAGGTCTGACTCTGTTTATAGCGGTGTGCTTGCATGTTGGATTGTTTGTGAGCGCTGCCAGTCTTCGTTCCGGTCATGTGGCCCTCGGGCCACTGTCAATCAGATTGTCTCAAGGGTTCTACGATCAAATGATTTCCCTGGGTGCAATGGCGTTTTATCTGATGGTAGTTGTTGTTATTCTCGGCATGCTGATATTTCGTTCGCGCAAATACATTGCACTGAAACGATGGCATGGTGTGTTGGTATTGCTTGCGACAACACTGGCGATGGTGCACAGTGTATCGGTTGGAAGTGAGACAAGGTCTGCACCCATGCTTCTGTTTTATGGCAGTTTATTCGTCGTTCTGGTTTTCGGGGTATTCAGCGCGTTTAAACAGCGAGGAAGGGTCTGACATGCGCAAGTTTCAATTCACCAGAACTGCCTGGTTTGTTTGCTTTCCATTGCTGGTGTTGTTTTTGAACTTAAGTCATGCGTCTCAACTGCCAGATGGGATGAGTCTTATTGGGCTGCAGTCGGGTCAATGGTCCGTGTATATAGCCAAAGACGGTAATTTCGAACTGATCTCGGGTATCGACTCGCCCCGCACTGCGTCCTACCACAACACATCGAAAATGCTAGCGTATATCGGGGTTGACGGTAAGCTCAGAATACATGACATCGAAAAGCAAACGGCGAGAGAAATAGTCGGCGCAAATGAAAACAGTCGATTCACACAGCCTAACTTGTCAGCCGATGGACGCTGGCTGTTTGTTGTAGAGTTGCCAGGTGGTAAGAGCCGTCAGACTAATATTCTCGGTATTAATTTAGACACAGATGAACAACATGGCATTGTTCGAAAGCGCACAGCGCAGTTTGAACCGTTTGCAGATAACAATGGATATCTTTATTACACTACAGCGAGCTGTGTTGATGACTGCGATGGAATGATCTGGGAGCTATGGCGACGTAACATAGTCAATGGAAAACAAGAGCAGATCACTTTGTTGAATGCGCTGTCAAATCAGCCGCATGTGGGCCGTGACGGTTGGGTCTATTTTAGCTCTAACGCCAATGGTGGGCGATTTCATATCTGGCGTATGCCGGCAGAAGTGGGTGCACCACCAGAGCAACTTACAAGCGGTAATCATCGCGATAGCGATCCCACCACATCAGCAGACGGATCTTTATTTTTTATTCGAAAAAATGCCAAGGGCGCAAGCTTGATGCGGCTAGCAGCCGGCTCAGATGGTATGGCCGTAGAGATTCCACTGCCGGAGATGGACGATATGCGAAATCTGGAAATGGGGCGATGAACATACGTGCTTACAGTTTTAGTTTTCTAAGTTTTTTCTTGTTTGGCCTGTCGTTGTCGGTAAATGCCGACATCGAAAATATTCAGCGTTTTCCTTTAGGCGCTGTTAAAAGTGTCGGCTTACTCACCAGTGAACGAGTTGAATTCTCACCGTCGATAAACGAGGGAGAAATAGCCATATCGTTTGCATTGAATACAGCATCCAAGGTGACACTGGATGTCTTATCTGCCGATGGTGATTTAGTGCGGCGTTTACTGGATGAAAAGAACTATGAAGCAGGCGAGCAACTTATTATTTGGGATGGCAAGGATGATCTTGGGAACATAGTGCCTGATGAGGCGTATCGTTTACTGTTTAATTCTGTCGCTGGTGATAAGACGTATGTGGATAACCCGGCTAGCTATTCAGGTGGTGAGATCATTCCCAACATTGAATACACCAGAACAACCGAAACCAGTTTGTCTTACGAGTTGCCTGCACCGGCCAGAGTGTTGGTACGTATGGGTATTAAAGATGGGCCGAAGGTGCGTGAGCTGCGTCATTGGACACCCTCTGTGGAGGGAAAGGTTGTCGATCGTTGGAACGGTTTTGATTCCGATAACGTGGAATATTATGCGGACAGGGAAGATCTGTGGGTTGTTATTAAAGCTTACGAGCTTCCTCAGTACAGTGTTATCACAACTGGAAATAATCAATACGATTACCGAACCTATCGAAAAAAACGAGGCTGGGATCCTTTAGAGCCGGAGTTAGGTTCAATTGAATTGCAGCGTAAAGGGGTTAGATTGTCTCAGGATTATTTTTTACCGCGAGACTATCTGCCGAGAGTGTCGTTGCAGTTTGAACATGAGCCGGAGAAAAATCGAGTCGGTCTGCCAATTGTGGAAGATAAGGTTCGATTTAAAATAGATGTTCCAGCCGAAGATAAGTGGATTCTAGACTCTTCATTCTACGAAACCGGCCTCTACATCAATTATCAATTTCAATCAGAAGAAGAACAGGGTTTTGTCCCGATGATTTGGGAATATGATGCGTCTGGCCTTGATGAAGGTCGGCATATTGCCACGGTACAATTGTTTGGGTTTGGTGGTTTCATCAGCTCAAGTACGGTTGAATTCTTTAAGAACTAGGGGTCTGTGTATTTCCCCCAAAACTATTTTGTGTAAAATTTAATAATGCCAATAACCAAAAACTACCACATGCACACTTGGCGATGTAAACTCGCATCGCAGGATGTATCGGCTTAATGTCAGACAGCGTTAGATTGTGGGTTTAGTGTGCTTGGTACCTCTGACCTTACCGGACATTTTTACTGCTGCAGCCGAATTGAAAATACTGCTTGAAATAAATGGTTATGGTTTACGCAAACAAAAATCGACACACCTGAAGGGAAGCGTTGTATGTATCTATGGCTCCCGCTCTGGGAAATGCCCGCTGACTAAGATGTATCGTATATCGTGAACTCGGATGCGCAACATGCAAAAGACGTGAGCGCTAATCTTGATGAGGTGGTCAGTATAGGTCAGCAGTTTGGATTGATTATGGCAGATTTAAGTTATCTTGAATTTGCAGGTTAAAGAAGCAATAGCGTTGATCTTTGATAATACCCCTACCGGGCATAAACAGGCCTGTTGATTATTAGGCCTAAAAAAGCCATCCCTTGCGGGGTGGCTTTTTTTTGTGCGAAACTTGAGTTATCAATCTCACAGGATGACATGCATGACAAACCCTCATTTTCGTATCGCTGTCATTGCAGGTGATGGCATTGGTAAAGAAACCATGCCTGAAGGTTTGCGTGTTTTAGAAGCAACCTCAAAACGATTTAACCTCTCAATAGAATTTACCCACTTCGATTTCGCCTGTGCCGACTATTACCTCAAACATGAAGTGATGATGCCAGCAGACTGGAAAGCGCAGCTATCATCTTTCGATGCCATCTATTTTGGCGCTGTTGGTTGGCCCGATGTCATTCCCGATCATATTTCACTGTGGAACTCATTAATCCTGTTTCGTCGAGAATTTGATCAGTACGTTAATTTACGTCCCGCTCGTGCCATGCCTGGTGTACCACTTCCGCTGGTAGGTCGTGGCCCGGGTGACATTGATATGATGATTGTTCGTGAAAATACTGAAGGTGAGTATTCATCTATTGGTGGACGCATGTTTCCAGGCACAGAGCGAGAAATTGTGGTGCAGGAGACTGTTATGAGCCGAACCGGTGTTGACCGTATTCTTAAATATGCTTTTGAACTTGCTCAAAAGCGAAGGGGGCATTTAACGTCGGCTACCAAGTCGAATGGTATTTCGATCACTATGCCGTATTGGGATGAGCGTGTAGAAGAGATGGCAAAACAATTCCCAAGTATTTCTGTAGACAAATACCACATAGATATTCTCGTAGCGCAATTCGTTCTCAATCCTGATTGGTTTGATGTTGTCGTTGCCTCTAATTTATTTGGCGACATACTCTCAGATTTAGGGCCAGCGTGTACCGGTACGATTGGTATCGCGCCCTCAGGCAACATTAACCCCGAAGGGTTATTCCCATCACTGTTCGAACCTGTTCATGGGTCAGCTCCGGATATCGCAGGAAAAGGCATTGCCAACCCTGTTGGTCAAATCTGGGCAGGTGCAATGATGCTTCAACATCTGCAACAAACTGAAGCCGCGCAAGCCATCATCGATGCAATTGAAACAGTGCTAGCGATAGATACGCATAGGACTGCTGATTTAGGTGGGCCTGCAAACACGAATGAATGTGGCAGTGCTGTTGTTGATGCCTTGATAGACGCTGTCTAGTACTCCGTTATTGATGACGACTTCGATTTACTCGTGCTCGACCAAATTTTCGGGTAAAGATCAGTGCCTGGCCGGTCGCCTGGTTTAAGGCCATATTCAGTCATAATTGCGCTGTGATCCGGGTCCATGCCGCACTCTCTAAACTTTACCCGTGCATCATCACCCAGCCATTTGCTGGTAAATACTTTTAATTCCTGGTGCTCATCGAGTTTCCCTGAACCGCCATGCAAGATTCGGCTATTAAAGGCAACGCAATCTCCGGGTTGCATATCCCAGCTAGTAACGTTGTATTTTTCAGGGTCAGCATCGATATCAGGGATGGATTCTTCAGCAATGCCAGTGAAATTTACCTGGTCTACATCTGATTTACCATCAGGGTTTAGTTCGCCAAAATTATATTGATCAAAAACCTGATGACTTAAATGCGAGCCAGGCACAAACGCCAAAGCGTTTTTCTTTTTAACAGGTACCAATGGCATCCAGATTGTACAAGTGTCATAGCCTTCTATTGTCCAGTACGGTTCATCCTGATGCCAGGGTGTGGAAAACTGTGTGCCAGGGGATCTGACAAAAACCGCATCGAAGAAAAAATTTATTTCTGATGCTTTTAACAGTTTTCCTGCTAACTCTGCCGCATGCGATTCGAAGATAAAGTGTTTGTACTCCTCAATACCTTGCCATGCCTGACTATCCCAAAACATGGTCCGACCTTGTGCATCGCGATCCCATGTGCGTGCCCGATGGGTAGGGTTCTCACAGTTTCTATCCAAGCCGCGGGTTAATACATCGATCCATTGGGAATCGAAAATACTTTCAAGCAGTACAACACCATCTCGATGGTAGGTGTCGATTTCTTCGCTTGATATCTCACGAGGACATTTGGAAGCCATCACTTTCTCCTGAATACGCAGCGCGGTAGGGTTTGACCATTGATAAGATACAGAAATTGAGGGTGAAATAGAATAGTTTAATACGACATGAATTTGGTATAACACGGGGGAACGGATTGGATATGACTGGGGCAGGCTGTCTACAATCGTCCAATCGTCCAATCGTCCAGTCGTCCAGTCGTCCAGTCGTCCAGTCGTCCAGTCGTCCAGTCGTCCAATCGTCCAGTCGTCCAGTCGTCCAGTCGTCCAGTCGTCCAATCGTCCAGTCGTCTTGTCGTCTTGTCGTGATGTAAGTATGAAGTGTTGTTGTGCTCCGAGTTTATATCGCCTCTAATTTAATCGTATCCTTGTATTGGCTGTCTCGCCCGATGCCTCTCTTAGTCTTGCTTCTACGCGCAGTGCGTTAATCATCTCTACATCGATTACCTCTGGGTAAAGCTCACTAAAACGTGCAACTTCCAGTGCGTGTGGTGTGCAGCAGGATTCTAAAGCCTGCCGCTTTTTTTGATCCAGACCCTGCAACATCAATAATCGCGGGGCTTGACGTTCTATATACCGAGTGCAAAGGCTCTGTTGTTCATCGCTTTCCCATACTTCGCTTACAAGGCATTGTGGGAATAGCGTATCGTGATCGGTGTGTCTGTCAAACCAGCTTGCCCTACTATTGATGCCTGCTCGCTCCGCCACCAGGCTTTCAAAGCGATAATTAACCGGTGGGTTGCCTGCATCTATCTCGGCTTGCGTTTTTATAATAGGCATCAGTGAGTCAGGCAGCGCTGTCCATGAGGCTCTGCTGGGAAACTTAGACATTTGTTCTGCCTGTTTGCAGGAGAAAAGCAGTGCAAGTGGTGCTTTGGTTTTGTCATCGAGAAGCCAGTACTCAAAATGATCTTGCGCTTTAAAAGGTAATTCAACATCACCTAAAAAATCGAGGAGTTCGATCAGTTTAGGGTCGGCAAGATCTTCTGATTGTTGTTCGGATGCAATTGATCTTGTTTTTATGTCGCTTCTAGTAACAGTACCAACTCTGACATGGCTGCGATTGACATATTGAATTTCCCAGACATTCGCATCCAGTGTGAGCGCTCGATAAGTGTCCGACTCTGCGATCTGCACAAGCCCGGAGTAGGGCGGGGTTAGTCTCTGAGAAAACGTTTTTATCATTTTTTATTTGCGATAACGTTGATATGAAATAGCCGTGTACTCAATTTAATTGAATACGCTGCCCCCATGGTACAGGTGCTTTACCTTTTACTAACCAGAGAGTCTCTATAGGCAGTTGTTTATCTGGAAAGCGCCCGCGTGCATCGGTGAAATAAATAATCAGATCAGACTGGGTGCGGCTGGTTTCCATCCACTGAAACACCGGTGAAAAATCTGTTCTACCACCGCCTTGCAGTGATTCTGGTAGCTGTAGTTGCTCCCATGGTTCGAATACCCAGGGTGCATTTTCATCTAGTTCTGCATCGCAGGCTAATAGTGTTATTCGAGCATTGACCAGGCTTTTAATGGCATTGACTTCAGTTATGAACTCTGCAAGCTCCTCGCGTTCGATAGAGCCGCTGGTGTCAATCGCAACTGTGATATTGGCTTGCCTTGAATACAAGCTCGGCAATATCGCATCGCCCTCTCGGCGTTGAGACGGGCGCATCAGATTGTAATCCTCGCGGGAGGATGCACTCATAAAACGTGACAGCACGGTTCGCCATGGCACAGTTGATCCCAGTAAGCGCTCCACTAAACGCGCAACACTACCATTCATCTTACCGGCAATAGAGGCTTGCTGAGCAGCACCAGCCAGTCTCTGTTGCCACTGCGTGTTCAGTTTTTCTCTTTCTTGCTGGCTCAGTGGAGGTGGTGGCTGGTAGCTGATCTGATCGGCACTTTGATTGCCATCTTGTCTATTGTTTGGTTCGCTACTCTGCTGATTTCCGGTTTCGGTTTTTGCATCTTTTGTACCCTGTTCTGAATCCATTTTTGCAGCGTCTGTTTTTATTTCCTGTTCAGTTGTCTGCTGGGAACCATCATCCGTTTGCTGAGTAGAAGGCTCGGTAGTGTTGTTTTTCTTTTCGTCGCCGTTTAGTATTTTTTCTAGAAAACGATTCAACCGTTGTTTAAAGTTTGGTTGCTGTTGCTGTTGCTGTTGCTGTTGCTGTTGCTCGAGGTTTGTCTGCGTGTCTTGCTGATTGTTGGGTAAAGCACGTTTTTTAGAACTGGACTGCTGCTCGCCTTTATTGGATTGCCTGTTCTGTTGATTGTCAGATGAGTTGTTCTGTCGCGGATCTGGACTAGAGGCGTCGTTAGGGCGTTGGTCAGGGTCTTGGTTTGGATTTGGGTCTTGGTTTTGGTTTTGATTTGGGTTCTGGTTCTGGTTCTGGTTCTGGTTTGGCTGTTGATCAGGATTATGTTCAGATCCACTGGATTGGTCAGGGTCAAAACTCACACCATTTGGATCATCATATAAATGTTTGTCTATCGTATCTTCTTCTGAATTCCTTGGTATCAGTGGATAGATCTCTTCAGCAGACAAGCCTATGTATGCCTCATCAAGCAAAGCACCAGGCGCTGGCTCTAGCCCGTCTTCAGTCAGCATTAAGTTCACCGCATAATCACAAGCAAGATTCCATCGGTGTAAATCACGGTTTTGGCGGCGGGCAAAATGCGATAAGCCACAATGCAAAGCTTCGTGTGCTAATACAAACTGTACCTGGCTAAAGCTTAGGGGTTTGAAGTAGTTGGCGTTGTAATAGAGCGACTTGGCATCTGTAGCTGATGATGTGCACCAGTTTCCCTTAGCCTCTATTAAAGGTAGGCGTAAAACCAGTGCACCCAGAAAAGGTTTGTCGAGAATTAAGCGCGTTCGGGCTGCCGTAAGTTTTTGCTCAACTTCATTCATCGCCGTTATTGCATAAGATAGCTGAGTGCTTAAGCTTTTTGATCATAAAGCAGCACATCAGAAATCTGGTTTGCCCAGTCCTTAAACTGTGTAAATGCAAATAGCTTACTGCCAATAGCACGGTGCATGTCTGATACCAGCATCACACCCATTTCCCTTTGTGGAAAGGTAGCTGCAAAGTTGAGTAAGTTGCCGATCTTAGGGTCATTGTCATCGTTTTCAATAAGCCGTACAGCTTGACCCACTAAGGATGCAGATAAAGCGTATTGCAGATCGATCGAATCGGGGATAGTGACTTTTTCTCCTGCCAGGATTGCATCAACATCTGGAAGATTATCCAGGTTGTCGATAAAGGCATTTAATTCCACACCCGCAGCATCACCAACACAAGCTTGTAAAGCGTTCGATAGGATAAGGCTGCCAGCTTCAAATTTTTGCAAAGCATGATGAGCAAAAACCCAGGAGCGTGGTGTTGGAAACGCAACAGGGTCCAGTGCAGGGTCAAAATCAAATAAGAGCTCTGGCCTGAAGCGTATAAACGCAATAACGCGCTCATCTATTGCATTTTGGTGTGCCCAAAGTACCCAGTCATCAACGTTGGTTTCAAAACTAAAGTGTGTAAAGCGATTTGCCAGTGGTGCTGGCATGGAGTAGGTAACACCTCTATCACCTTGCCGGTTTCCGGCTGCAAAAATAACCCAGGCTGGAGGTACTTCATATTCGCCAAGGCGGCGATCGAGTATCAGCTGGTAAGCAGCTGCAGATACGGCTGGTGTGGCTGAGGTTATTTCATCCATAAAAAGAACACCAGCCGGTCCGTGTCGTTCGGCATTGGGCAGCAGACGAGGTACAGCCCAATCGACATGACCATCGGCTCTGAAAGGAATACCGCGAAGGTCGCTTGGTTCCAGTTGCGATAGACGAATATCAATAAGCGGTACAGTATGATCTTGTGCAACTTTGGCAACCAGTTGCGATTTGCCCACACCGGGTGGGCCCCAGATCATGACGGGTGTATGGTGCCCATTAACTGCGCTTGTAAATTCGTTATTGAGTATGACTTGCAAATGACTGGGGCGCATGGGTTATATACAGGTTTCACGGGTGCTGTTGCTGGTAATTTTTACGATTGGCATAGGTTATTGGTTCTGCTATCAACGCATGCCTTATGGGCCGATGGCCATACCTTGCTAAGCACCAACGTATAAGCCAGGAATCGTCTAACGATCAACCCCGTCATACACAGCACCATCAGTGGGCCGCATAATTTCAAATACTTCTGATACGGCGGCATAATCACGATACCCGCATCGTGCAAGTGGATTGGCTGCGGCCGTATCAAAGCGTCCTTCTGTAATAAAATCATCACTGATGTGTATACCGACCACCTGACCAATCACTAAAAATGTATCAATCGGTTTGCCGTCTTTGTCCAAAATCTCTTTGCACGATAATGTAATGCATTCCATAGAGGCAGGGCTGGCTGCTACTCTGGGTGCTGAAACTTCAATGCAAGGTGCCGTTTCAAGTTTTGCAGTGCTGTATTCGTTGACAGCAAGTGGAACGGTATCGCTGCTGATATTCATTTCGTTTTGCAGGGTCACAGTTGCCATAGAGAATACAAACTCACCTGTGTCACGGGCATTGCCTGCACTGTCTTTTAATGTCTCACTTGAAAACATCAATACAGGTGGGCTACTACTCAATGCATTAAAGAAACTATAGGGCGCCAGGTTGGCAACACCGTTTTTATCCAGTGTTGATATCCAGCCAATAGGCCTTGGGGCAATGATGGCTTTAAATGGGTCGTGGGCCAGGCCGTGGTGTTCATGTGCTTTGTAGTACACAGTATCTCCAGGTACAGCTTTTACATAAGCTGATTTTAGATCTGAGCAATGCTAAATTTACGCAGGCTCTCTCGATAACGCCCGCGACAAGCATCATAACGCGAACTCGGCTTGAGTAAACATTTACCTTGTAGACAGTTCTGTTGTCTCTTTAATCACTTCCATCACCATATAAGATCGCGTGTCGCGTACACCGGGCAAGTCGCGGAGAATATCACCAAGCAATTGCCGATACTCACTCATATCGGCGACTCTGATTTTCATCAGATAATCAAAATCACCTGAGAGTAAATGGCATTCCAGCAGCTGAGGTATGTTCAAAGCAGCATCTTTGAATTGTTCGAATATGCTGCGGCTGTCGTACTCTAGCTTGATTTCTACGTACACCATCAAGGCGGCATTCATCTTGTCCGGGTCGAGTATCGCGGTATAGCCTTTTATAAAGCCTTCGTTCTCCAGGCGTTTCACCCGCTCAAGGCAGGGTGATGTGCTTAGACCCACTTGCTGCCCAAGGTCTACATAGGAGATACGGGCGTTTTTCTGCAGCTCGTCCAGAATTCGTTTGTCTATGCGATCCAGTTCTCGCAATGTCGATTCGCTCCGAAATATTTAGGGAATATGCGAATAATACAGCAAATAATACCTTGTAAAAGCGTAAATCCAAAATATATTCGGTCAAATTTGCCATACCATAGCAAAAAACGTTACTTGTAAGGATGTGTGGCATGAACAGTACTGAACCCATGTTGTAAACAAGGCTCAAAACGCCGTTACACACTAAAACAGACCGGAGTAACAAGCATGCTTATTGGCGTACCAAAAGAAATTAA